>CAYMQE010000008.1:7746-16168 GCA_964392695.1 Candidatus Woesearchaeota archaeon
ATAGACTGCCCAAGCGAAATTGAATTAATAGCAAAAGATAATGGGGTAAAGGTTATTTGGTCCAAGATAGGCCACAGCTTCATAGAGGAAGCCATGGTGAATGAAAAGGCAAATTTCGGCGGGGAGCAAAGCAACCATTTTTACTTGGGAAACCACTACTCATTCTCAGACGCATTCGCAAGCACCTTGCTAATGTGCGAAATTCTGAATCGAACTGGGAAAAAACTGAGCGAATTAATAGCAGAGTTGAATATTCACCCTACGCTTAAGAGATACATAAATTGTGCAAATCATGAAGTGAAACAAAAAGCAATGGAAGCAATCAAAAGAGAATTGCTGAAGAAAAATTTGAGAAGCTACACAATAGACGGCATAAAAATATTTTTGAATGATGTGGAATGGGTCTTAGTAAGAGTGTCCAATACAATACCTGCTATAAATTTAGGCATAGAAGCGATTGATGAAAAACGTTTAAAGGAGATAGATGCAGAATACACTAAGTTAATAGAAAATATAATAAAAAGGTGCTGAAATGAAAGCCATAATCTTAATAGGCGGTTACGCGACGAGGCTGCATCCTCTGAATTTCAGAACGCCAAAGTGCCTTCTGCCAGTTAATGGAAATCCGAATATAGACAACATAATAGAGAGTGTAGCAGAAGCAGGAATAAAAGACGTAATTATTTCAATGCAGGAAAAAGTGAAAATGCATTTAGGCGACGGAAAAAAATACGGCGTAAAAATAAATTATATTGTGGAAAACACACAGGATGACAAAACCAAATTAGGAAGTATAGGCGCCTTGAAATTTATATTCGAAAAAATAGAGCCAGAGGACTGCATAATTCTTGGCGGAGACCAGTATTTTGAAAAGCAGAACATAGCCAATATACTGAAGGAGCATCAAAAATCAAAAAAGATGATAACTTTAGCATTGTATAAATTGAAAGATGAGTCCCTTGTTGAAAGAATGGGAATAGCTGTAACAAACGAAAGCGGAAAATTGTTATTCTTCCAGGAGAAGCCTAAATTGCAAGAAGCGAAATCAAGGTTTGCCAGCACCTTAATCTATGTCATAAATAAAGAATTTTTCAGAAAGCATATCAATCGCTATATAGAGGAAAAGAAAAAGCGCAGTGAAAAACTGGATAACATAGGCGAATTGTGGAGCTACTTCGCTTCTGTTCTTGATATAAACACTTATCAAATGGAGGGAGAATGGTGGGATATAGGAACGCCAACAAGCTTTTTGGATGTAAACAGCTATGCGCTGCGAGAAGAAATTGACAAAGACGTGCAGCTGGGTAAAAATGTAAATATAGCGAAGCACACAAGAATAGACAAAGGGTGCAAAATAGGCGATAATTGCACGATAGGGCCGTATACACACATTATGAAGAATGTAATAGTAGGAGACGGCTGTGCAATAAGCAGTTCAATAGTCTTTGAGAATACAAAAATTGGAAACAACACAAAAATAAACAGGAGTGTGGTGGATTACACTGCAGAAATAGGGAATAACATAAACATAAGCGAAGAAAGCGTTGTTGGATATAGATGCATAATCAATGACAACTGCGAATTAAAAGGTTCCAGATTATGGCCAAATTTGATTCTCGACAAGAATTGCAAAGTGGAAGGAATAATTAAAACTAAGATAGTGTATGAATAACTATGAGAATTTTAGTCACAGGCGGATGCGGTTTTATAGGAAGCCATTTGGTGGACAAGTTAGTTTCAACTGGAAATGAAGTAATAATTGTAGACAATAAGGAGAATAATAGAAATGAAAAAGCGAAATATTATATTTATTCAATATTAAATCAGGAAAAGCTGGATAGCATAATGAACGGCATTGATATTGTGTACCATCTCGCTGCGTTGACAAGTGTGAAGGAAAGCAACGAACTGCCAAAAAAATATCTTGAAACGAATGCAATGGGAAGCCTTAGCGTGCTTGAATCAGCAAGAAAAAATGATGTAAAAAAAGTAATATTCACAAGCACAAGTGCAATATACGGCGCATCAAAGGGCAGGCTACGAGAGAGCCACAGCACAGCGCCGATAAGTGTTTATGGCGCTACAAAACTTGCTGCAGACAACTTATTGAATATTTACTGCAAAAATTATTCGCTTTCAGGCGCATCAGCTGTTTTAGGGAATATATATGGGCCACGAAGCAAAATGGGTGTGATGCATGATTTATATGAAAAGATAAAGGCGAATAAAAATGAACTTGCAATAATTGGAGATGGCATGCAGAAAAAACAATACCTCTACATATCAGACTGCATAAAAGCACTGGAGCTATTAGCTGGAATAAAAGGCTACGAGAGGATAAACATAAGCTCGTCGAAGAGCGCTACTGTAAAAAAAATAGCGGATGACATATGCGAAATAGTCGGCGCCAAACCAAATTATAAATTTACAGGAAAATCGTGGGTCGGAGATGTGCAAAAATTTGAGTTGGACATTTCTAAAATAAAAAAGCGCGGATGGGAAGAAGAAATTGAATTAAAAGAAGGCATAAAGAGGTATGTTGCATGGTTGAGCTAAAAAAAATTCTTACAGAAAGGGAATTTTCAAAATACCCATTCTCCAGCTTTGATGTCATAGGTGATATAGTAATTTTGAATATGCCAAAGGAGTTGAAGAAAAAAGAAAGGAGGATAGCAAAAGCATTTTTGGAGGGGATACCAAATGCAAAGACAGTCGCAGCTAAAAAAGAGCATGTCTCTTCTGTTGAAAGAATACAAAAAGTGCGAATTCTTTGCGGTGAAAAAAGAACAGCCACTATACACAAAGAGAACGGATTCAGATTTTTCCTTGATATAGATAAAGTCTATTTCAGTCCGCGCCTGAATAATGAAAGGCTTCGTATAGCCAACTCCGTTAAAAAGAATGAGATTGTCTACGACATGTTCTGTGGCGTAGGCCCATACGCCATACAACTGGCAAAAAAATGCAAATTGGTTGTTGCAAATGATATAAATAAAAATGCAGTGGCATATCTAAAAAGGAATATTGGGCTGAATAGAATAGACAATATAGTTCCTTATAACACAGATGCAAAAAGTCTCTATAAAATTGTAAAGAAACACGGCAAAGCTGACAGAATAGTGATGAATCATCCAACAAAAAGTATGGAATTTATTGGAACTGCGCTGAAAATAGCAAAAAAAGGCGCAATAATCCACTTCTACACTTTCGTCAGGAAAGATGAGAAGTTTAGAATAGAATCAGACAAATTGAGAATAAAGAAAATTGTAAACTGTGGCGAGTACTCGCCGGCTTTCAGCAGGATATGCGTTGACCTTGTCAAATTATAGACAGCCTATTACTTCCTCTTCTATATGATTTAATTTCGCCGGCAGTATCATTGCCTGCGGAAAATCAAATTCCATTTTAAGAATATTCTTAACTCGCTCGTATACTATCTTTCTGCGGTCAGAACCAAGAGCAGATAGAGCGATTACTTTGGTTTCTGGTGCTAAGAATGACTTGATAAGCCCTATAGCTTGTGGTATGCTCATTGACGGCTGTGTGTCAAGCAGAATAAGCGTGTGCAAATTCGCATGCTGATTTTTCTTTATAGTATCTATGAAGCTTTTTGGATTATATCCTTCCTTAGGCCACGGAATGCTTACTGTTCCGCCGAATCTGTAGCTTGACAGTCCAGATTCTGCAACAGCAGAGAATATACTGCTTCCATGTACCACACTATAATTTACATTTTCTTCTTTGCACTGCATAAGCAGAGAAACGTGTGTAGTCGCATTCATAGGATCTCCAGGAACCAATAGCGCAATATTGTCGGATTTTGCATCATGCAGAAAATCGCCTCTTTCTGTTTTTTGCCTGTCAAGAATAATTGCTTCTTTGCCAATTATTTTCTTCAAATGGTCAAGATTAATTTTAGATGTATTCGTGTAGTTCTCAATGTATACCTTGGAGCAGAACTTAAGGACATCAACAGCTCTAAGACTAAGGTCATTCTCGTCGTACAAACCCAAACCTACCAAGTAAAATGTCATGTTAGTAACATTCTTATTATTTCTTTTTTTAAAAAAGGACATGGTAGAGCTGTTATATACTTTGTCATTCTTTATGTTGCTGTTCGCTTCTTATTATGACTTCAAAAAAAGAGAGATACCTGATTACCTGAACTTCAGCTTTTTAGGCTTGGCATTCTTGCTGCGCTTATTAGATGCAAAGTATGATTTTGTAATCCTGCCAATAGCTGTATTTACTGCTTCGTACCTGCTGATGTACAGAACAGGGCAGTGGGGAGGAGGGGATGTCAAGCTGTGGACAGCGTGCGCAATGGCGTTCGACTGGCCGTTTTTCAGAAACTATTCAATAAACCTTGTTTTTTCTATAGCTATTTACAGCCTGCTCTTTGTGATTTTCATTGTGTTGAGAAACTGGCAGTTATTAATAAGGAAGTATGGCAGGAAAAAAACTTACTTCAGTTTAGTTCTTATTTTGTCAAGCATCATTTATGCAGTAATATATCCTTCTCTGCAAACTCTTCTTGTAGCAAGTTCAGTTTTTTTAATAGCCCTTGCACCTGTTGTAATTTTTGTAGATAGAGAACTGATGATAAAGGAAGTTGAGACAAAGTATCTTACAGAAGGCGACTGGCTCGCAAAATCCGTTAAAATTGGGGATACTATGGTGCACCCGAGAAAGATAGGATTGATAGAGGACGATTTGAACTTATTAAAACGGCATAAAGGAAAAGTATTGATACGATACGGCGTGCCGTTAGCTCCAGCATTTTTGATAGCATTTATCTGGATGTTTGGCTCTTACAATTTTGCAGACTTTATTCTCGGCCTTTACTTCCAGTAAGAATGCTTCTTTCTCTCAATTTTGTAATCTACTCGTTCAGGCGGTTTTTCAGATTCTATCCTCTTTGGTTTTTCCTGCACTTCTATAGCAGGAGGCTTAATTGAACCAAAAATTTCCTTAAGCTTGACTGCAACATCTATGAATTCAGCTTCCTGCATTTTCTTCGGCTCCCAGTAAATTACAACTTTGTCGTCTTTGAATCGCGGTATAATATGAACCACCATATGCTCTGTCCTCTGGCCAGCATCTTCGCCTATTGAATATAGAGTGTTGACGCCCCCGCATCCCACCGCTCTCTTCAGTTGAGTAATCATCTGGCTTGCTATTTGTATAAGATGATTCCTTTCAGAATTGCCAAGCTCCATCAAACTGGTGCTATGATTTTTTGGAAATAGGATAACATGCCCTTTATTTGCGGGATTTATATCCAATGTTGCGTAAAATTTGTCGTCTTCGTATACACCAAAAGTTGGTATTTTTCCGTTTGCTATTGAACAAAATATGCACTCGACCATTGTTTCTTAATCAGTAAGATTAAATATAAAGGTTTTCAATTTAGTATCATGGGCATAGACAAAATAAGGGAGCAGATAGCCGCAACTTCTGACAAGAAGATACTCCAGAACGAGATAGTAGAAGGATTGACAAGCATCTACAAAAAGCACTTGGAAATGGCAAATGGATTCCTGAAAAGCAAGAATTATTCAATAGCGTATTTTGAATATACATTGTGTATAAAAACAATGGCTGTTCTATTTCTGCAGAAAAAAGGTGTCGGCCAACTAAGTGAAAATGAAGCTTTTGATATCATAGCTAAAAAAGGATATATGAGCATTAATGAAGAGATTGGAAAAAGAATAAATGACAACTATTATGCTATAATGTCCCGCAAGGATATGACGCTAAAAGATGCCAATCAAATACGAAACATTGTTAAACAGGCACAAAAAGAACTTTTATTATGATTTCGCCAGATATAGTGAAAGATAAGCCTGCGATAATTATAGGAAAAAGTATTGTTATTACTGATTTGCACTTAGGCTATGAAAGAGAACTGCTGAAAAAAGGAGTAACTATCCCATCGCTTACAAAAAAAATGATTGAGGAATTGAAACTGATACAAAAAGAAAGCGATGCAGAACGGTTGATTATTTTAGGTGATTTGAAGCATGAGTACCGCGGAATAGGAAAAACAGAATGGAAAGAGATTCCGTTGTTCCTAAGAAAATGCCTTGAATTTTTTGGGGAGATAATTATAACAAAGGGAAATCACGATGGCGCTATAGAAAAATTAGTTGATTTTGAAAGGGTCAAATTGATGAATGAGTGCATAGACGGCGAATATGGATTTATGCACGGGCATTCATGGCCAAGCGCTGAAATGCTTGGCTCATGCAGGACTATATTGATGGGGCACAGCCACCCAGCTTTCTCTTACACAGATCATCTTGGAAATTATGTGACAAAAAAAGCGTGGATAATAGCAGATTTGGATGCTGATAAATTAGCAGGGGAGCACCCCAAAAAATTGAATGAGATAAAAACTAATGGCGTGATTATAACTCCTACATTCAACCCGCTGTTCATAGGCGGCAGGGAAAAAATAGGCCCATTGTCAAATTACCTGAAGAACGAGAAAATAATTCTGCTTGACGGAACTATTGTATCTTAAGTTCTTTTAGAAGCTTATTCGCAAATTCTCTTATGCTGGCATATTTTCTCGGCACGTCTGCGCAGAGGTGATTGTCGCATGTATAAACGCGATTTTCCCATTTCTTCATGAATTCATCAAAGTGCTTTTTGCCTATATGCACAGGAGGGCCGTAATGCCTTTTGTATTTTGACAGCTTAAGCGTTTCAAATTCAAGGTAGACAACTGCCTTGTTTTTCTCCTCTATAATGCCATAGTCATAAAGGCTTATTCCCTCTGACTTTATTCTTGATGCTATTGAAGATAATTTTCCAGTCAATATTCCAAGCTGTTTTTTCTTGTCTTCAGCTATAGGAACTGATTCCGCAATAAAAATAGTGCCGCGGAGCCTGCTCATTTTTTTCATTTTTGCAAGCTTATCTTTTTCTTCCACGAAGTATTTTAGCAGGTTCCTGTTTAAATCAGCATCTCTCAAAAGCTGTTTTGCGCTGAATTGGAATATTGAAAAATTTTTCCCAGATAATGCAGCGCTTACATTTCTTCTTGGCTGTACAGGATCCATTACAGTCAACGTAGCTATGTTGTGCAGTTTTGTTTTTGTGAAGAATATAGACAATGGCGGAACTGAATATGCAATATTTTCAAGAGCCTTCATAAAAGAGCCGAAATAAGCAATAAGCAATTCAAGAGAGTAGCCACTGAACCCTTTTGTATGAGTTTCTGCGCCGTAAATTCCTGCTGACTTGCAGAATTGCTTCAACAAGACAACGTCTTTCTTCTGATTTTCATTCAAATTCTCATTAACAAATTTGACATGAAATGGTGAAAAGTCTGTTATATTTTTTGCTTGTTCAGGTTTTCCTATTTCAATAATTGGAACAAATTCAAGGTTATAGTTTTTATATTTTACATTATAATATTCACGGCTTCCTTTGATTATGATTACGTTGCGAAATATCTTTTTCAAAGCAGGATGTAATTCCACCATGTCTTCTTCTTTGCCGAATAGCACAAAAAAGTCTATGTCATGCTTCCCGCGAATAAAGGTTCCTTT
The DNA here is from genome assembly GCA_964392695.1 of Candidatus Woesearchaeota archaeon. Classification (GTDB taxonomy): domain Archaea; phylum Nanobdellota; class Nanobdellia; order JAFCGN01; family JAFCGN01; genus CAYMQE01. The sequence goes on from CAYMQE010000008.1 coordinate 15,306, forward strand.
TGCTATGCTTCCGCCGACGATAACGTGCCTGCCAACTTTTAATTTATTCTTAATTTCTGATGCAATATTCTGCACATATGCTACTTCCTCTTTAGTTGGATAAAATTTTTTAGCTATAGCTTCCAGCATATTTTTAAATAAAGCCTTGCGACTTTAAACAATTTATGGACAATGTATTCAATAGGTTAAACAAAGATATAGTAAGCTGGCTGAATGACGTAAAAGGCTACATAGAACCAACAGATCCGCAGATAAAAGCCATACCACTGATAATGGAAGGCAGAAACGTGCTATTACGGGCGCCTACCGGCTATGGAAAAACTTTAGCTGTAATGCTTCCGATAATAGACCGGCTGTCAAGAGACGGCGGTGAAGGGATACAAACGCTTTACATAGCTCCGCTGAAATCTCTGAACAGAGACGTTTTCCAAAGGATAGTAGAGCTTGGAAGCAAAGTAGGTGTAGATATAGATGTCAGGCACGGCGACACAACAACGCGCTCAAAATATCTGCAGAGCAAAATACCTCCGAAAATAATGATAACAACACCTGAAACTCTGCATATAATGATGACTGGTGCGAATCTAAGAAAATCGCTTAGCAATGTAAAAGTCATCATAGTAGATGAGATACACGAGATATTTGAGTCCAAAAGAGGCTCGCAGTTAAGCGTCAGTCTTGAAAGACTTTCTGAAATGTGCGGCAAATTCCAGAGAATTGGACTATCTGCCACAATAGGCAACATAGAAGAAATAAAGAAGTTCCTTTGCCCTAATGATGAATGCACTGTAGTAAAAACAGATGACGTCAAGGAATACGAGATAAAGATAGAGTACCCCGAGCCTGTAGAAGAAGACAACATT
>CAYMQE010000009.1:0-15740 GCA_964392695.1 Candidatus Woesearchaeota archaeon
AGAATGACAACTTGCTACACAGCGCCAAGTGGGACGCAAGGTACAACACGAAGCTATGTGCCTCCAGCAGATACAAGCGGAACAAGTGGCTACACAGCTCCAACTGGAACCACAGCTCCTACAACTACAACAAGCTCATACACAATTCCTACAACTACAACTGATACTTCAACAAGTTCGTACACAGCTCCTACAACCACTTCAACTCCAACTTCAACATATACTGAACCTGCTCCTACAACGAGTTACACACCACCACCAACTACAACTTACACCCCACCAAGTGGAAGCGGTTATGTAATCTACAAGCGACTGAAAGTTGGAATAAGAAGGTAAATGAACTTTTATTTTTTTATCTCAGCATTTATTTCTGAGATAATAGGAACTATTGCAGGCTTCGGGTCTTCAACTATTTTTCTTCCGATTGCACTTTTCTTTGTTGACTTTAAAACTGCTATTACTTTAGTTGCTATATTTCATATATCTGGCAATTTGGGTAGAGTTACATTCTTCAGGCGCGGACTGAATAGAAAATTAATTCTGTTATTCGTAGTTCCAAGCGTTTTATCTACTATAGTAGGTGCTCTGCTTGTAAATTATACATCGCAGTCTGTACTGAAATTCATTTTAGGGCTTTTTCTTTTAATTTTTTCTGCCTTATCTATAAAATATCCTAATTTGAAATTCAAATCGTCAAAAACAAACACAATTCTTGGCGGTTCTATATCCGGCTTCTTTGCCGGATTAATCGGCGCTGGCGGAGCTTTGCGCAGTGCATTTCTTACATCTTTCAACCTGAAAAAGAATGTCTATATAGCAACAGCTGCTTCCATCGCTTTGGCTGTTGACGCAACACGCCTTCCTATCTATTTCGCAAGCGGTTTTTTAGCACCAGAATTTTATATTTACATTCCTCTTCTTTTCATAACCGCAATTGCTGGTTCATATGCAGGCAAAAGAATTGTTGACAAAATCCCGCAGAAAAGATTCAGAATCTTTGTGTTAATTGCAATTGGACTCATTGGTTTGAAATTTATTTACGACTTTGCATCTGCTCTTTCATTATTTTAAGTCCTTCTTCTATACTAACCGTTTCTATCCCGAAAGAATTCAATTTTTCTAGGCTTAAGTGTGTGCCCTCCGGGCGCCTTGCTTTTTGAATAAGCTCTTCCGGTTGTATTTTTTCAATTAATTCTTTTTTCAAACCGAAAATTTCAGCCACTTTTATTGCGAAATGATACCTGTCAATGAAGTCTTTGCCTGCTGTATGGAACGTGCCATTTGCATCTCTCTTGAGCAATTCTTCAACTACCTGTGCTAAATCATCTATTAATGTGGGCTGTCCGGACTGACTCTCTACTATCTTTATCTTCTGGCCATTCTGCAGACTCTCTATTATCCACAAAACGAAACTTTTTTTATTGAAGTAGGGGCTGTAGCCATATAATATAGTAGGTCTGCAAATTATGTAATTCAAACCAGACTCTTCAACCATCCTCTCTGCCTCAATTTTGGTGTAAGCATAGTGATTTATCGGGCTTCGTATATCTCCTTCTTTGTAAATAGTATCAACTTCGCCCTCAAACACGGCATCTGTTGAGATATGAACTAACTTAGCATTGTATTTTTTGCACGCATCAACTATATTTTTCGTTCCAAGAACGTTTATTTTGTAAGACTCATCGCGATGGTCTTCGCAGTAGTCTACATTTGTCAGTGCTGCTGTGTGAATTACAACATCTGGCTTGATTTTTTCAAAAACATCATTTACATTTTGAGCATCAGTTATATCCATCTCTAGAAACTCTTTTACTTCGCATACCTTGTCTGTGCCATACACTTCATATTTATCTTTGTAAAGCGTGTACATCTTGTAGCCTAAAAAGCCAGACGCGCCTGTTATTAATATTTTCATGAAAAAAATGAATTGCGTTGAGTTTTTAAATATTCACTTATTGACATATTTATGACTAAATTAGTTACAATTTTGGGCACACGTCCTGATATAATAAGGAATAAGCTTTTGATTGAACAACTGGATAAAGAGCTTGGCAAAGAGCATGTATTCATATATTCCGGACAGAATTACGACAAAACTCTTTATGAAGATATACTAACGCAAATTAAATTTCGCACTCCAAACTATAACATGAAAATTGCATCAGAAAAAAATAACTCATTTGAACAGCAAATTGGCAAATTATTTATTGAAACAAAAAAAGTTATTGAAAAATACAAACCAGAGTATATTTTATTCTGGGGAGACACAAATACAACTTTAGCATCTATTGAAGTAGCACGTCATAACATACCTATAATTCATGGTGAAGCAGGTATGCGCTCATTTGACTTTAGAATGCCAGAGGAAAAGAATAGATACATTGCGGACCGTATGTCAGCGTACCAAATAGTCTACACAAATCTATATAAAAATCATCTTACAGACGAAGGCTTTGACGAGAAAAATATTTTCGTCAGCGGAAATGTTATTATTGACGTTTTAAATCATTTTAGGAAAGATGCGGATAAGAGCGACATACTTGATAGACTTAATGTAAAGAGATATATATTTTTAACAGCTCACCGCGCAGAAAATGTAGATAATCCTAGCTGGCTGAAGAAATTATTTTTCGAGCTTGAAATTTTATCTAAAAATATTGGTCTGCCAGTTGTCTATCCAATACATCCACATACAAAGAAAAAAATCGCAGAATTTGGGATTAAAATTCCTGAATGTGTAATGATAATTGAACCTGTAACCTATTTCGATGCCTACAAATTGGAGCTGGAAGCTGAATGCATAATAACTGATTCAGGTACAGTATCAGAAGAGGCTTATACTCTACACAAGCCACAGATAGTAGTCAGAAAAACGACTGAACGGCCGGAAGTCCTTGAGAACGGCGCTGCAACAATAACCGGCGAAATGCCGATAAACTTAATAGAGCACTACGAAAAAGTCATGGAACTGAAAAAGCAGCACCATATTTGGAAAAATCTGCTTGGCGATGGTAAATCGATACCGCGTGTTGCAAATCAAATAATTAACTTTTTAAATGATTGATTTTTGCTTACAATATATGGATAAATCATTTGTAAATTCCTTTTTAGACGACAGAGGCGAACTCATAGCTTTTAATGATATTGACTTGATGAAGCGATGCTATGTTGTAACTAATTTTGGCAATGATACGGTTCGCGCCTTTCACAAAAATACAGGCGAGACTAAATACTTCAGTGTTCTGCGCGGAACTGTTTTATTTGTTACATTTCGCGACAGGAAAAATCCGGTAAAAACTATTCTTTCAAAAGGGCAAACGCTTGTGGTAAGTGAGAATACATGGAACGGTTGGAAAGCTTTGGAAGGCGATTCTATGCTAATAGCTTTCAGCGATGCTAAAATGGAGGAGCGTTCTGACGAAAGAATTGATGCGCATTGTCTGTGCAAACATCCAAAATGCGTTTGGGTGGCTGAAGATAGATGAAAGTTGTAGTCACCGGCGGTTTAGGATACTTGGGCAGTCATGTTGTAGATGTGTTGGAAAAAAATGCACACGAAGCTATAGTTATAGATAATAATTTGTATAACGCTGATGGAGCAACTGTTAGATTAGATATACGCGACAAAAAGATTGCAGACCACATAAAAAATTCTGATGCTGTAATTCATTTGGCTGGAATAATAGGGTATAATGCGTGCGATATAAATTCTGAAGTTACGCGGGCAGTGAATTTTGAAGCCACAAAGAAAATTGTTAATATATGCAAAGAGAACAACGTTAGGCTGTTATATGCAAGCACATGCAGTGTATATGGGAATGCTGGGGGCTCAATTGCAATAAATGAGAATGAACTTAACAAAGCTAATCCGATAAGCCTTTACGGAGAAACAAAAAAATTGAGCGAGGAAGCTATAGTTTCCAGTGGTATTGACTTTACAATACTTCGCCTTGGCACGCTTTTTGGATTGAGCGAAAGAATGAGATTTGATTTGGTAATTAATCTATTTATAGCGCAGGCTTTGAATAAAGAGAAGCTTGCTGTTTTCGGCGGACAGCAGTGGAGGCCTTTTCTCCATGTAAATGATGCAGCTAAATCTTTCGTTTATATGTTGGAGAAAAATAGGCTTGGCGTGTATAATGTTGCATGGAACAATTTAAGAATAGTTGATATTGCAGAAATTATATCCAAAGAATTGGGTGTTGAGTACAGCGTTGATGAAAATGCAGAAGACGAAAGAAATTACAAAGTTGATTTGAGCAAAATAAACAGTATTGGACTTTCTGTAAAAAAAGATATAAAATATGCGATTGACGAAATGAGGCAAAATAGTTTATGGCGTAATTATAGAGCTGAAAAATATGACAATTACAAATTTCTTTTGAAGAATGGTGTAAAATGAGAGTCTTTGTTACAGGAGGCAATGGGCGTTTAGGCAGATGGACCTTGCCGGAATTTAAAAAAGCAGGATTTGAAATTCTCGCTCCTGGAAGTTCTGAATTGGATATTACAGATTATAAAAAACTTAGAGAAAGCATACTAAACTTTAAGCCGAATTTTATATTGCACTTAGCGGCTATCACAGGTATTCAAGAATGCGAGCAAAATAAAGAGAAAGCTTGGCGTGTAAATGTTCTTGGAACGAAGAATATAGTTGAAATATGCAAAGAAGCAGACAGCTATTTATTGTTTATGAGCACGCCTTGTATTTTTTCTGGCGATGACGACGTAGAATATTCTGAAAGTGATTTGCCCAACCCCACAAGTTTTTATGGTTTGACAAAACTTATGGCAGAATCGGTTGTATTGAATAGTAACATAACGAAATCTGTCATTCGCTCCAACTTTGTGCCTTATGAAAAATGGCCTTACCAAAAGGCTTTTACTGATCGATATAGCAACTATTTATTCAGCCACGATTTAGCCCATGCTTTCGTTGATATAATTCAGGCGAAGAAGTTGCCAGAAATAATTCACATTGCAGGAAACAAAAAAATGAGTATGTACGAACTGGCGAAAATGTGTCCCGACAGCTCAAATGTTCAGCCATTCACTTTGGATGAATATTATGCAAATAAGAGTGCAGTTAAATTAACTAAAAATATGTGCCTTTCGAGCAAGACATGGAAGAAATACGAGTTGACTAAACTATGAAAATTTTAATAGTTGGAGACGGCGAATCGCCTAATAATAGGCGTAGTTACCGAGTAGATCCACTTGCTATTGCCTGTAGAGATAAAGGCTGGAATGTTACTGTTGTTGTGTACAAGCCCAAAAACGCAGATTATTCAAAATATGAAGGCATAAAATTTGAATATGTTGGCGATTACGTGCCACCATCAGGTGCATTTAGCATTTTGTCCAGACTTAAGAATTATGCTAAACTTAGAGCTAAAGTAAAGGAATTGATAGAGAAAAATAATTTTGATGTCATACGCTCTGTTTCTCTATTCCCAACTTTTTTCTCCTTGAATAAAAAAACGCCTGTTGTAGCTGATATGGGCGATAATTTTGCGCACTTGTACGAAGAGTTTGGCATGCCATTTCCATTTATAGTTAAACCTTTTTTAGCATATGTACAAAACAAGACGCTGGAGAACACAGATTTAATAATAATAAACTCGGATATACAAAGAAAGTATTTTTCTAAAATGCAACAGGAAAATTCTGTTGTCCTGCCGAATGGACTATATTTAGATAAATTTACAAAAGTGAATAAACTGCAGAAATATAAGGAAAAAGTAATTTTCTTTCACGGTGATATAAGCCGCCTTGATGGACTTGATGTTTTAGTTAAAGCTGTCTCTTTGTTAGATATAGACTACAAAGTAATTTTAGTTGGGAGTGGACCACAAAGATACATTGCTGAATTGAAAAAAATTATAGCCACTTATAATTTAACGGATAAATTCGTATTCACCGGCTGGGTTCCGCATTCTGAAGTGCCTTCCTACATAGAGCTGGCCGACGTCTGCGTCGCGCCGATGAAAAAGAGCGTTTCAACTGATCCCGCTATTCCTGCGAAAATAGTTGAGTATCTTGGATTGAATAAAAAAGTAATAGCTACAAACTGCGCCGGCATAAAACAATTCTTTAGTGGCAAGATAAAATTTTTTGAAGATGGGGACTACAAAGCTTTGGTGCAGCTGCTTAACGAAACCCTAAATTCAAAAACCAGAAATGATTATAGCAAATTCATGAAGAGTTTTGACTGGCAAAATATTATAGATTATGAAACAAGTATTATAGAAAAATTCATTTCCAAACAATATGACGACTTTAGAGTATTGGACTATGATAAATATCTAAAAATGAAGCCAGTTCTTTAGCAAATTTGCTATAAATTTTCTGCCGAACTTGTTCGCAATAAATCCATAGATTATAGTATTTGTGAGTGTAAAAACCGCTATTGGCTCCAGCATGCATACGAAATCTTTATGTTTAATTGATTTGTACACACCGCGAAGTGTAGGTAAAATCAAAGTTTCGGCGTAAAGCAACCATATAGCAATTTTTAACACATCTTTTGGCTTAGTTAAGTCAAACCATCTATAATGACGCGCTTTTGGATCTATTAAATAATTTTTATTTATATTGCGGATTTTCTTTCTCATTATATCCCTTAAATTTCTTGCTGTAAAGTGATAGCGCCCTGCTTCTGGGACAAAAGCGTATTTTGTATGGCCTTCCTTGACTAGAACTACCATATTATCAACATCCATAAATTTTTCTTTTTTTGCAATTGCGCTATTTTTTAGTACATCCATTCTGAATAGGTACTTACCTTCAGCAGGCACTTTATTAGGGTTGTATAGGCACACATTGTAATCTTCTTTATTTTCAATTATTGCGTCTTTAATTCTCGGCGAAAAGAATTCAAATACTGGATCCAGCTGTAGTTCCTGATAGGTAAGATATCTTGTTGTCAAGGAGTATTCTGGGTGTTGTAAGAACTTTGTTATACTGCCATTTATTGTTTTATCTTCATTTAGTGGCTTAAGCATTTTTTGAAACCAATCTGTACCATTTAGTGATTCATCAGCGTCCATGTACATAAAATAATCTCCTTTTGCATGTTGAAATCCTATCATTTTACCTCGCTGACAGTCTTTTGCTCCGTTTTTTAGTATTCTTACAGGATATTTTTTTGCAATTTCCAGCGTGTTATCTGTGGAATTATCATCAACAATAATTACATCCAGATATTTTGCAGGATAATTTTGGGAAAATATAGAATCTAAACAGCGCCGAAAATTTTTTTCTTCGTTGTAAGTTGGTATTGCTATTGAAATTCTTTCATACATTGGCTTTAATAAATACTCTTTTGATTACTGTTAATAAATTTTTTGGTGCTATTAATGTAATCAATATAGCATCTGTTACCAACAGGCTGAGAATTGGTTCGTAAAATATGCAGTAAACATCTTTGTGTTTAATTGCTTTGTAGACGCCTCTTAACATAGACAAGATTAAGGTATGTGTATATATTAGCCATAAGAAGAAGCTTAAAACTTGTCCAGGCGAGTTTGGATTAAGCCATGTGTATCTTCTCCACGCCATATTCGGCAGCAAGCCAATCTTTATGTTTCTTACACGTTTGCGGATAAGTTCTTTCACGCCTTTCGCATGAAAGTGATAGTATCCTGCTTGCGGAACATATGCAAATGTATCAAATCCTTTATTTACCAGCATGCTAATTACTTCAACATCAAAATAGGATTTTTGTTCCAGCATGCCAATTGATAATAGTGCTTCTCTTCTTAGCAGGCATCTCCCTATTTGCGGTATCTTGTCATATTTTATTTTGCATAAAGAATAGCCTTCTTTTTGTTCTGCTACGACTTTACTTACTTTTGGGACTAAAAACTCAAGCAGTGGGTCCCCTTGAAGTTCATCGTAAGTTATGAATCTTGTTATGGGTGAATATTTTGGATGCTGGTGAAATTTGCTGAATGAACCAACGATTTTTTTATTTTTTAGCATGGGCTTTATCATATAATTGAACCATTCCGTACCAGGCAGTTCCTCATCTGCGTCAATGAACATGAATAAGTCTCCAGTTGCATTTTTTAAGCCAATGTTTTTGGCTGTTTCGCAATTGCCTTCTTTATCATACATAATTTTTACTGGGTATTTTTTCGCATTTTCTACAGTGCCATCAGTTGAGCCTTTATCTATCACAAAAACTTCCAGCTTATCTTTTGGATAGTTCTGTGAAAATATTGAATTCAAGCAGTGTGTTATGTTATCAGATTCGTTAAAAGTTGGTATTACAATGCTTATAAGGGTTATATATGGTCACTCTTTATTACCAGATTTATTAGCCTTTAATTCTTTTTCATTCGATGAGATATTACTTTTTAGATACTATAACAAATATAGATGCTGCTAATGTTGGTTTAGAAAAAATAAAGTTCAAAAATTTAGTTGTTAGTCCGAACCTTTTTCCATGACCAATTTTAGTATTCACACCTATACCTACAATTTTCTTTATAGAAAATCCATGTACCTCCATTAACCCTGTTAGAGATTTTACAGTGTACATCCTTAAGTGACCACTTACATCATTGAAAAGAAATGAGTCAAATGTGTAGTTTATACTTGCATCAGTAAATGTAAGAGATTTACCTAGTAGAACACCTATTCTATTATACCAAGACGCAGCATTAGGAACGTAAATACCTGCAATACCACCTGTCTTTAAAGTTCGTTGTAGCTCTTTAATCATATGGTCTGGATCTAGTAGATGAGGTATTACACAACCCATAAATGCTATGTCTATGGAATTACTGTCAAGTGGGAGTTTATCCGTATTTAAATCGACTACACTAGCGTTAAATCCACGTTTCCTGGCAATATCAATGGCTTTCTTAGATATATCTACACAATAAATATTATCATTTTTAATACCAAATGCTCGAGACATATCCAACGTGAAAATTCCATAATTACTGCCTATATCAAGAAATTTTGTATTTTTTGTTACCTGCATATTCATCTCTTTAAAACTATCAACAATAGCTTTATGTGTATCCGAACATGAAAGCATCGTCCCATCCTTTAAATTGTCGTACTCTTTTAAATCACGTTCTAAGTCTACTATATCTTCATAAAATTCGTCGTATTTTTCATAGTTTTTTCTCATTTTATTGAGATATATGTAATTATCCTTTAATTCTTTTCCATGCATTGAAATTTGAATTGCTCCACACAATTTCGTACTTGTCATCTTGTGAATAATCAAGAAATTGCACTTCTTCGGGTGTTTTGTCATTGAATATAATTAGATAATCAAATTCTCTCCTTTCATCAGGCAGTAATTTTGTTCGATTTATTATTGTGTTGACGCTTATGTACTTGTCATCCAATGGCCTATTCATGCTTTCATTATTCCATTCAATTCCCCAGTATAGATTATGTTCATGAAGAGCTAATAGTATTGCATTACGCTCGATGCGCATATTTCCTTCTTTGTTCGGATCTTTTGGCACTTCTGTTTCTACATAAACGCTTGAATTTTTACTTATAATTTCATTTAGAGCGGTTAATGTGTTGTTGTAATTAATTCCAGTGTCAAGAAATTCTTGTTTTATCCTATAGAGGCGTCTGTTCCAATACATTGCACCCCCTCCTCCAATGAACTCAAAATATTCGGAGGAGTTTAGTTCTGCTCTTCTTTCTATTGGTAGTTTCTCCAGCAGTATATCATCTATTATTACATAAGAAATGTTTAATTTTGAAATTATTGATGGATTTAATGTATTTATTAAATCTATAATTTCTGGACCTAATTCTATGTGGTAGGATCTTACACTCTGTGGCGCATCCGGCACTAAAAACCCACCGTAAATCATTAAATATAAATTAAGATTTTGCGCGCTGTTTACATCTTCTGAAAGAGCTACTATACTATTTTTTCTGTCTAACTTGTCTATAAACTCAATAAATAAAGGGTCTTGTGGTGCATCTAAAATCAATTGTTTTTCAATGTAAGTTGTACTTTGTGCAATTGTATTTGATAGATTATAGAGGAAAAAAGGTGATATAAACAGTAGAACGACTATTTTTGTGTATGTGCCTTTTTCCTTTAAAACTTCAATGATGAACATGGCTGTTGCAAAACCCAGCGCCCAGTAAGATAATGTGAAGAATTTCATATAAGCGCAGCACCAGTAGGGTGTTGTTACATATAGGAACGGTCCGAGTGAAATAATCGCTGCTAGTGAAAATATTAAGCCAATATAATTCTTTTTGATGAAGATGAAAAATGCAGTTAAGAACAGAGATAATAACAGTGGAGGTAATTGAAGGAAACTGAAATAGTTATTTTGCGGCAAACTGAATTTTACGAAATTTGAAATCAGCTTTACATATTCCGGGTTATGCAAGCCAAACACTAAATTTAAACCATTGCTTATCAGCATATTTGTTAGCAACCCGCCTTGTGTTAACGAAAAAATTCCGATTGCTATGAACGTTTGCGGTTTAATCATTATTCTTTTGGAAATTAAAGACAATGTGAATAAAGTAAGCATGAAGACGGCAAAAAATGCTTCATAAGTTATGTACAAAGTTGAACCTAGAATGAATAATAGTATGTTTTTGTATTTGAATTCTGAGAATAAAAACGATATAAAAAGAAGAATAATCCCTATTGCCATAATATTATGTGATAATGACAGACTGTCTATCGGCGAAGATGGACCTGACCCTAAGGCAGTGTATAGTATACCATACTCAACAGAGGGGAAATGAATAAATGAAGTATTTCTAAATAAATCATTTGAACGCGCATTATATATCCCACTTTCTGCATTTAGATGTGGTACGAAGTCAATAATAAAATTTGGCAGCATCAAACTTATGGAGCCGAATCCTATTAGTCCGACTAAAACTAAAATTATTGATTCTGAAAATTTTCTCCAGCATAGCAGGTAAATTGTTATTAACGCGAAGAGCAATGGTGGGAATAAAGTATGCACTGCCGATGAAGTTATACTAGATAAGTATGACAATGCACCCTCTGTTATATACTCTCCAAATCTATAATCAAGTGAAAAAGAAGGCTGCCATGGAGTTTTCATCGGAATATTATTGCCATATTTGAAGGACTCTGCTATTGCAAAATGCATATAGACATCTCCTGGAACTGGGTTTATCATTGAGCCATTAACTAAAAGGATATATGCAAAAAATAGTGGAATTGCTAAAATTACATTTTTTTGTAGTAAGCCTAATGCGTTTCTCAGAGAATTTGTTTTTATTGCGGTGAAAGTTGAAGTATAAAGCAGGGTTAAAAAAGACAATGAAATCAAAAATCCTCCTTTGAATAATAGGCCGAACGCAGATAACAAGAACATGAATAATGGGAAACCGAGGAGCATTCCTTCTGGAATAGTTTTTCTGTCACTATCTCTTTTTATTGAGTATAACAATAGATAACTATAGAAAACTATTGATGCAGCTGCTACACCAAAATCCAATATTTTGTTAGTTGATATATAAAGAAATGTCAGAATTATTATTGGCAACAGTAAAATGACTTTTTTTGATATTATCACTAAAATTATACTCAATTAACTATTTAAATAGATTTTAATTCTATTCTTTCTATGTCGCCTCAGTTTGATATTAAAGAGTCAAATAGTTTTATTTTTGGCAGGAAAGTTGGTTTTATCTCTTCATTAATTATCTTTTTAACCGTGCTGTATATCATGAGAATGGTGGTATTTTGAAAGAATTCATTAAAGGCTTCAAGATGGGTTTTTTGGAGTTTAACCGTGGGATTGCAAATATTGTAAATATTTTGTTGCTATCCGTAATTTATTTTGTTGGCGTTGGTGCTACCTCGCTGTTGATGAAATTTTTTGGGAAAAAATTTCTGAGCACTACTAAAAAAGGCTCTTATTGGGTGAATGAAAAAATAGGTGATGAAGAAGCGGACTATTATTATAAAATGTTTTGAGGCGATTATATGATAATTTTAGGCGTTTCATGTTACTTCCATGATGCATCTGCGTGCATAATTAGAGATGGAAAACTAATAGCAGCTGTTGAGGAGGAGCGTTTTACAAGAAGGAAACACGATATTTCATTTCCAATAAATTCAATAACCTACTGTATGAAGGAAGCGGGAGTTACAGCTAATAATATAGATTATGTCGGTTTTTACGAGAAGCCACTTTTAAAATTTGAGAGGTTTCTTTACCAGAATTTAGAACATTTTCCAAAAAGCCTTGGTGTATTCTTAAAATCAATGCCATCATGGATAAATGAAAAATTAAGAATAAGGCGGACTTTAAGAAAAAAAATTGGCTATAAAGGTTCTGTATTTTACGTTCCTCATCATTTGGCGCATGCTGCCAGCTCTTATTTGGTCAGTCCATTCAAGGAGTCTGCAATTCTTACCACAGATGGCGTTGGCGAGTGGGCGACAACTGCACTTGGTTATGCAAAAGGCAACAAAATAGTTCTAAACAAGCAAATATACTTCCCGCATTCAATAGGTCTTCTATATAGTACAGTAACTGCTTACCTTGGCTTTTCTGTAAATAATTCAGAGTATAAAGTGATGGGATTAAGCCCTTATGGTGATTTGACCGATGCTAATACGTATTATCAGAAATTCAAACAAATTGTTGATGTCAAAAAGGATGGGAGTTACGCCATGAATATGAGTTACTTTTGCTATACCTACAAAGAGCAAATGCCAAATGAAAGATTTTGCGAGTTATTTGGTGGACCGATAAGAAAATCAAAAGATGAATTGACGCAAAGACATAAAGATATTGCTGCTGGACTTCAAAAGATTACAGAAGACATCATGTTCAATATGCTGAATGCTTTATATGAAGAAGCGAAGAGCGAGAATTTATGCATGGCTGGTGGCGTTGCGCTTAATTCAGTTGCGAATGGAAAAATATTGAGCAAGACACCATTCAAGAAATTATTTATACAGCCCGCAGCAGGCGATGGTGGCACAAGTTTAGGTGCTGCTTATTATGTTTATAATTCCATTTTAGGCAATGAAAGAAATTATGTTTTAAAGGATGCTTATCTTGGTCCTTCATTTAAGGCGGAGGAAATAAAAGAGTTTTTGGGCGAGAATGCTGTAAAATATTCTATGTTCAAAGATGATAAAGAATTGATAAATAAAACTGCAAAGTTAATACGAAATGGTAATGTTATAGGATGGTTTCAAGGCAGGATGGAATGGGGACCGCGAGCATTGGGAGCGCGTAGCATATTATCTGATCCAACACGTGAAGACATGAAAGACATACTAAATTTGAAAGTTAAACATAGGGAAAAGTTCAGGCCATTTGCGCCTGTTGTATGCGAAGACGATGCAAAAGATTATTTTGAATGTGACTTGCCAATACAAGAGCCAACAGATTTTATGTTGATGGTCTACCCTATTAAAAAGAACAAACAGAAGCTAATTCCAGCTGTTACGCATATTGATGGCAGTGGGAGATTGCAGACTATAAGAAGAAATCAAAATCCATTATACTATGATTTAATCAAGGAATTTGGAAAGCTTTCTGGCGTGCCTATTTTAATAAATACCTCTTTTAACATACGCGGAGAGCCTATAATTCTGTCGCCTTATGATGCCTATAAGTGCATGATGGGAACAGGCATAGACTATTTGGTTATTGATAAATTCCTAATAAAAAGGGAAGATAATTCAAAAGATATGTGGGATAGTGAGAAGTATGCTACGGACTAAATTGAAAGGAATTATTGCTAGCCTGTCCCTCCTAGCAATTTTTCTTCTGGCTGTTGAGTCTGTATTCTGGATATTTGATATTGGCATGTGTTCTAATACGCCTACTTTAAAGTACAGAACACCAAATGAAATTTATCATCATGGTTTTGTTCCAAACAGCGAGGGAACATTCTGCCAGAAGGACTATGAAATGTTTTACAAAATAAACTCAATAGGCCTTCGCGATGATGAAGTAAACATGAGCAAACGCAATATACTACTTATAGGAGATTCTCTTGTTGAAGGCGTTGGCGTGAATATAGAAGACGCTATTAGCGAACAATTGGAAGCTATGCTTGTGCAGATAAATCAGAATCTATCTGTTGTTAATGGTGGCATAGCAGGAACATCTCCAATTTTAGAGTATCTGTTTCTTAAGGAAAAATACGAAGAAGTCAAGCCAGAGTTAGTTATCTTTATTTTAAATCAAAATGATGTTTTTGATGATTATCATATAGTTAAAAATGTATCTTTTAGTGGAGGAGTATATCATTATGCAAAAATTACTAATTTTGATGAAAGTGGTATGATTACATCTGTATCAGCAGAAAAACCCTCTGTTTCTTTATTTAGAGAATTTTTCATTGGCTTTCTTGGAGAGAGAAGCAGGGCGTTTCGCACCTTCGGCATAGCTTTTCTGGAATTAATTGGAAGATACGACCATTTTATTGAAGGTTTTGAAATAGGCAACATTGACGTTGACAGATTTTATGCTATACGAAGCTCTGATTATGTAAGCGATGATGATTTATTACAGCATTTTAATGTTACAGCAGGCTATATATTACAGATTAAAAAGTTCTTGGACGCACGCAATACCACTTTAATCATAGTAACATACCCGGATGCACCATTTGTCAGCGATTTTGAATGGCCTGGCAGAATTATGTGGGGTGTAAATTCTACAACTATAGATAATCGTAGATATTTTGATATGGTGAATTCATTTTGCGCAGATTTTGAAATCAACTGTATAGATGCAACTCCATTTTTTAAGAATACAAATGAATTACCTTTATTCTATACTACGGATGAGCACCCTACCAGTAAAGGATTTAAAGTGTTAGCTGATTCTATTTTTTACAACATGGTGATTCAAAATATCATTTGATTTATCTTCCTGGAATGAAATTCAGGCGAAAGAGCTTGGTTCGTGGCAAAATATATACAATTGTTTCGGTCCAAATTCTCAAAGAGTATATTGGGAAAATTATCTAAAAGACTTTGGCAGTTTTTTTAAAGAAAAATATGAAACAATTTTAGATCTTGGATGCGGTCCTGATGGCTTGATATTTTATAATTTTGACGGCTTGAAAATAGGCGTTGACCCTTTGATGCATAAATATAAGGATATAAGCAAGTTTATAGGAGGCGCTAAAGCTATTACGGCAGTGGGCGAGAATTTACCTATGCGCGACCAGTCCCTTGATTTAGTGGTGTGCATTAATGCTCTGGATCACGTTTTAGACATTAACAATGTGCTCTCTAACATTAAACGCATTTTAAAACCAACAGGGCATTTTTATTTGGACGTTCATGTTCAAACTGCACTGGATGAATTTTTTGAAAAAAGAGGCTATAAAGCGCCATTGTATGAATATCATCCTCACGAACTGAAATTAAAGGAATTCTTGGATTTGTTAGCCACTTATGGCTTTAAAATTGAAAAAATTCATTTTGATAAGCCTTTATCGCCTATTCTAATGTTGAAATCATTTTTTAAAATGACATATTCCAAATTAATCAAAACAGAAAATAAAAAGAACTTGGTTTGGCACCCGACAGTAGTGTTTAATATTCCATACCATACACAAATCTTTAATGGTATAATCAGAACTTTTGATTACGTATTCTATCATTTTGATAGGCGCAGATTCGCTATTGGAATAAAGGTAATGCTTGCAAAATCTTGAATCGCTATGGAAAATATTGTTAAATTATCATTTGTATATTTACTTCTTTTTATTTT
>CAYMQE010000010.1:0-15595 GCA_964392695.1 Candidatus Woesearchaeota archaeon
TTCGGGTTTGTAATCGCCGTTTCTTAAAACAATATTTGACATTCTCGGCATAGGTAATTCTCCAGCTGACATTGCTCGCCCGTTGCCGGTCGGCTTGGCATTCATTTCAGCGGCAGTCTGCCGTGAATGTATATAATTTTTAAGAATACCGCGGTCTATCAATAATGTTTTTTTCGCGCGTATGCCCTCGCTGTCATAGTAGTAGGAGCCTATGGAATTTGAAACAGTCGCGTCATCGTATAGCGTTACTGTGGGTTCTGATAATTGTTCGCCAATTTTTCCGGATAACACACTGGCTTTTTCAATAACCGCATCAGCTTCGCACACATGGCCTACTGCCTCGTGGAAAAATACTCCTCCTAAATCATTGTCTACAATAACCGGAAATTTGCCGGCTGGGACGTATTCAGCATAAAGGAGTTTTTCGCATTTTTCCAATATTTCACTGCACATGGAATTTATGTCTATTGATTCAAAAGCTTCCCACCCTGTATGTTTTCCAAACGATATAAAATACTGCTGCATTTTGTCGCCGTCTTTCATTGTGGCAGATGCATGGAATCTTGAATGCACAAACTCCTGCGTTATGTCGGCGCCCTCGGAATTTGAAAAATTGTTCTTGTCTTTTGAAAATACAGCTGCTACATTTGTGCTTTTGACTTTTGGGTGCTTCAACAGCAGGCGGTCGAATTTTTTTAGGAAATCTATTTTATCCTCGTTTGGAATTTCTAAAGGATTTATTCTTGCATTTGTTCCTATATTTGATTTTGCGCCGAAGTACGGCGCTATTACAGTATCTTTGGAATAATTTTTGTATATTTTAGCTATCTTTGAAGCTCTGTTAAAAACATCATCAATATCGTCAAGATTATTTGTAAAAGAAAAACACATTGCTCCATTTTTCAAAACGCGGACTCCCATAATTGAAGACGAGTTCATTGAGTTGACAGTAACAGCTCCGTTTTCAATCCGTATAAGTTGCGACTCGGTTTTGTTTGTTCTGATATCATAATAAGAAAATTTTGAATAATCCATGTAGTAATTCTGTTGCAATTCCTTTTTAAAGTATTCTCTTCATCTTAGTGAGTATTCTGTTGTTTGCGCCTTCAATGTCAAACGAATTTATTATCACATCAAGAAGTGTTTTAGCAGGAATAATTTCAACTTTTTTCTGTATCTCTTTGCTTTGAAGAACATCCGCCATATTCATTTCTGGTATGATAACTTTTGTCAATCCTGCTTGCGCTGCTGCTTCTATCTTGGAGTTGACTCCGCCGACAGGCAGGACTTCTCCGCGTACGCTTAGAGACCCAGTCATTGCGACGTTCTGGTATATTGGAATATTCTCCATTGCGCTTAATACAGCAACTGCAACACTGACAGAAGCAGAGTCGCCTTCAACGCCTTCATAAGCCTGAAGGAATTGTATGTGTATATCCA
Source organism: Candidatus Woesearchaeota archaeon (assembly GCA_964392695.1). Lineage (GTDB taxonomy): Archaea > Nanobdellota > Nanobdellia > JAFCGN01 > JAFCGN01 > CAYMQE01. The sequence continues at coordinate 1,441 of CAYMQE010000010.1, forward strand.
TATCATTTATATTTGCTCCAGAATATTTCTTTATTATAGCGGAAACATTGCTAACAGCTTCATTTGCTATTTTGCCTAATTTGCCGGTTGCAATAATTTTGCCCATTTTTTCGGACATAGCTTTAGTAACGCTTGCTTCTATAGGCATTATGATGCCCGCTGTTGTATCAGCTATGACTGCGAGGCCGTTAACGCGTCCTATCTCTTTGCCTATCGTTTTGATAACCTGATAATCTTTTTTCTCTTTGATATACCTCTCTGCTATTTGTTGTTCAACATAAGTGCTTTTTTCTTTTGCCTTTATTACATGCTCTGCTTCTACGAATTTTGATTTATCCGCAATTGCTAAATCTCCTGCTGCTCTGATTAGTCCGCCTAAGTCTCTCAATTTCAGAGTTAATTTTCCTTTTCTTCCAGAGCGTCTGCGCGCCTCATTTATAATTTCAACAACCGAATCGCGCATGAAGTGCGGTATCTTCTCATCTATTTTTACTTCCTGCGCAACGAATCTTGCAATCTTTTCTTGATTTTCCAATGTGTCATCCATTGTGTCATTCATATAGACCTCATAGCCGTATCCCCGCATTCTGCTTCTCAGAGCAGGATGCATTTGTCTTATAGTTTCAACATTGCCTGCAGCGACTAGGACAAAATCGCATGGAACAGGCTCTGTTTTTACTAGCGCTCCTGAACTTTTGTCTGATCTTCCAGTTATTGCAAATTTTTTCTCCTGCATAGCTGTAAGTAAATCTATTTGCGTTTCTGGTCTAAGTGTGCTTATCTCGTCTATGAATAATACTCCTTTATTCGCGCGATGTATGGATCCGACTTCAACGCGTTCATGCGCAGGTGTTCCCAACCCACCGCTCTGGAATGGGTCGTGTCTTATATCACCTAACAAAGCGCCTGCATGCGTGCCGGTTGCGTCTTCAAACGGCGCATTCTTTTTCTCGCTGTTGTCTATGAGAAGCTTGGGCTTTAGTATAGTTATTCCGCGCTCCAGCTTCAACTTATATAAAGAATAGAACAAGACAAGTATTATCATTGATATAAAAAGAAATAAAGCGGTAATTATTCTGTCAGCGGCTCTCAAAACATCAGACGCTTCTCTGGATGCCACAAAATCTCCAATGAATTGTATAGTATTCAGAATTACAAAGAATGCTATTAGATAAAGCCAGCCTTTGCTCCTCGTATCTGTAACAGTTTGCATTGATGATTTGATAACTATAGCTCTGCCTTGTCCTGCTGGAACAGCCTTGACTATAGGGTTGTTTTCATCCTTTGGATTTGGGTAGCATAAAACATCCACCAATTTTTCGCTAGGCATGAATTCTGCAAGAGCCCTGCCAAGCAGAGACTTGCCAGTACCCGGGGTTCCAACAAGCAAAACATTTCTTTTCTGTATAGCTGCCTTTTTTATCAGCTCTACCGCGTGATCCTGGCCTATAACCTGATCTATCAACTTTTTTGGAACCTTTATCTCCGAAGTGTTTGAAAAGTTCAGTACTCTTTTAGGCATTATAATAAATAACTTGCTTCAGCAGGATAAATAATTTATCCTAAGGTTCTTCTTCCTTATCTATCGAAGCGCCGTTGTCGTAGCTCGATATTGCGCCATTGCTTATAATCATTATATCACCCACTGCTCGGATAAACTGATGTGGCACAACAACTCCTTTGATAGTACCCAAAGATTTCTGAAGAAGGCTCTCCTTTGTGCTTTTTATTTTCCAGCTTGATACCTTATTCCCTTCAAAAACCAGCTCTTCAATATCTCCGAAGTATTCTCCATTGTCAGTATACACTTTCATACCATAAGAGGACGATACTTTTTTCAGTTTTAGCATGACTTAAATGGAACAAGAGGGTTTAATAAAGTTTTTTATAACTAAGTTTTCATTTTAAACAGCTCTTTTAACTGCCTTTGCGAGCCTATATCAAAATATTCATAGAACTTTTGTGTTAGTGAAAGTTTGTTAGTTCTGCCGTGGCTCTTTGAAGACACAAAACCCAAATTCACGAGCTCAACAACGTGGTTATATGCTTTGTTTCCTCGCACTTTGATTACAGCCGCCTGCGTTACAGGAGACTTATACGCAATTATAGATAGTGTCTCAAGCAGGGATTTAGGAAACTCTATTTTTGCTAAGTCTCTGACAGCCTGATTCAAATCGCTGTGCACCCGCATGCTCCATGTTCCATTATGTTCTGATAAAGCAACTCCTGAAACAAATTTTTGGCGGGAAAGCTCTTCAAGAATTTTTTTGCATTTTTCAATAGGTATGTTGGATTTCTGTGAAAGTGCTTCTATAGAGATGCCGTGAGGCGATGCGAATAATATTGCTTCAATAACTGCCTTCTCATCAATTATTCTTTCCGACATAAATTTCACCGAATGTATCTTCCTGTCTCAATCTTATTTTTTCCTGGGTAGCAAGATGCAATAATGGTACAAAAGTCCAAATTATATCCTTTCTGTCTTTGCTTGGATTTAATTCAGTGAAAGTCACTTCATCCTTCTTCATTTTTTTGAAAAATATCATTATTTTCGCATAAAGGTTCTTTATTTTTTCGCCGATGTTTGATGGATTGAATCTGTCTTTAATTAATTGAATTCTGTCGCGTTCTCTCCATCTGTGCTCTCTCTTTATCTGCACTGCCATTGCTTTGTTAAGAGCTGTCACGAGTTCATCTATAGTAACCTTTCTTGTTCTTGAAGGATTCAAGCGAGGTATAAGTTGGAAATCTTCCGGAAGCTCTATAAGTTCTGCTGTCTTGAAAATTTCCTTCAGATTTATTGCGCCAGAAAAGTCGCTTAAATAGTAGCCTGCTCTTACAAGCTGGTCAGGCTTCAAGAGTTCGGACTTCATTCTTAAAAGAATAGCAGCAGACATTATCATTTTGCCGCTCATTTTGAAATCCGGCATGTCAAGCTTCTTTAGCAATTCAATGTACTTGTCCGTCAATGCAGATATGTTTATGTCCCATGGATCCATATCTTCTTTTTTTACTATGTCTCTGATAAGCCCTTCCCAAGTCATCTCCGGTGCTAGTATTAATTGGTATAGTTTATCTTCGTACATAGGGCGCCTCTAACCGACATAGGATACTTCCTGTGCGAGAGGCATCGTGGCTTTTGTCGGCTTATTCCTCTCTATAAATTCCTCATACCATCTGAGTTCCTTCTTGTCAAGTGAAGGACCTATTTTCTTTATCGCGTTTAGGAAGTGTGAATTTTTCAGCTTCTTTGAATCTATATCTTTTCTTAAAGCAGACATTGCTGCTTCTCTGCATACTGCCTCAATATCTGCGCCTGAAAATCCATCTGTCTTTTCTGCTAAACTTTCTACTGAAACGTCTTCTTCCAATGGCATTTTTTTCATATGCACTTTAAATATCTGTTCTCTTGCTTTAACATCAGGCGGAGGAATGTAAACCATTTTGTCAAATCTGCCAGGCCTTAATAGAGCAGTGTCAATTATATCCGGTCTATTTGTTCCTGCTATTACAACAACGTCTTTCAGGTCTTCAAGGCCGTCCATTTCAACTAATAGCTGATTAACTACTTGTTCTGTAACTCTGGTTCCGGCATCGTATCCTCTTTTTGGAGCTATTGCATCTATCTCGTAAAAGAATATTATTGCAGGAGACACCTGTCTTGCTTTTCTGAATAGTTCTCTTATAGATTTCTCGCTTTCGCCAACCCACTTAGAGAATACAGCAGGTCCTTTAACTGAAATAAAGTTTGCTTCAGACTCATTTGCTATTGCCTTTGCAAGCATTGTTTTTCCGCATCCTGGCGGACCATAAAGTAAAATGCCTCTTGAAGGTTTTATCCCCATCTGCGAGAATGCGTCAGAATATTTCAAAGGCCATTCAACTGCTTCCTTAATCACCTGTTTAACATAGTCAAGCCCGCCTATGTCGCTCCATTTTATTTGAGGTGTTTCTATAAGAACTTCTCTCATTGCGCTTGGAACTACATTTTTAAGAGCTTCTTCAAAATTCGTCTTTGTAACTTTAATCTTTTGCAGTAGTTGTTCTGGAAGAGGGCCTTCTTCCTTAACATTTATTTCAGGTATAAGCTTTCTCAATACACTCATTGCAGCTTCTTTGCAAAGGGCTTCTAAATCTGCGCCTACAAAACCATGCGTTATTGACGCCAAATATTTCAGGTCAACATCTGCAACAAGAGGCATATTTCTCGTATGAATTTTTAATATAGTCTCCCTTCCATTCCTGTCAGGAACGCCTATTTCTATTTCTCTGTCAAATCTTCCAGGCCTTCTCAAAGCGGGATCAATCGCATTCAATCTGTTTGTCGCTGCGATGACAATGACTCTGCCTCTTGATTTAAGGCCGTCCATTAACGACAATATCTGTGCAACTACCCTGCGCTCGACTTCGCCAACTGCTTCCTCTCTTTTAGGAGCGATCGCATCTATTTCGTCTATGAAAATTATACTTGGTGCATTCTTTTCAGCATCTTCAAAAATCTTTCTCAATGTTTTTTCTGCTTCGCCCACCCACTTGCTCATTACCTCTGGCCCATTTATTGATTTAAAGTAAAGGTTGCTTTCATTCGCTACTGCCTTTGCCAACAGCGTCTTTCCGCATCCTGGCGGGCCGTAAAGCAATACTCCTTTTGGAGGTTCTATCCCGAGCTTCTGGAACAATTCTGGATGTTTCATCGGAATCTCTATCAATTCGCGGACTTTCATCACTTCCCCGCGTAATCCGCCAATATCTTCATAAGTGATATCTGGAATCCTGTCTTTCTTTAATTCAACAGCTTCAGGCCTTAATTCAACTTCAGTTAATTCGCTGATTACAGCAGGACCAGAAGGTTTTACGTCAACAACAACGAATTTCATTTCAACAAAGCCGAATGGCGTAAAATCTTGCTCAAGCATTCTGAATATATCTTCAAATGGAGAACCACTCATTGTCATTCTTCGTCTGTGCGTTCCGCCGAGTGAGACTATATCTCCCTTTAAAACCGCTCTGCCAATAAGACTACTCTTTACAGCCTGCGGATTCACCTGGACGTAAACACCTTTTCTCGCAGGAGCGAGAACGACACCCGTTGCCTTGTTTATCTTCGCCAGCTTCACTTCAACCGGTTCACCGATGCTGGATTTGGAATTCCATCTGATTACACCATCCATACGGATTATATTCATTCCAACGTCAGCTGGGTATGCTCGATCAACAATGGCAACTGTTGAATCTTTTCCAACGATTTCAACAAAGTCCCCTGGGCCAACATCAAGTTCGCGCATGCTTGCGGCATCTATCCTGACTATACCTCTTCCAACGTCATCCTGAACAGCTTCTGCAACAGTTAATTTAAGCAATTTTTCTTCTGCCATTTACCAAAACCTCATTATCACTGTTCTAGTTTTTAATTTGGGCACTTTAGCCCTGCCGTTTGTTTCAAATTCTATTAAATTGTGTTTTTCTAAAAGTGATAGGTCGTCGTACACATTCTTAATATCTCTGTGCAGGTGTTCTGCTAAATTTCTTATTGACATTAAATTTTCATTATGCAGTTCGTGAATGATTTCTATTCTTTTAGAAGTAAATATCTCGAAGAAATCTTCATTGAATGGATCCAACATTTTAGGCTCGTCATTGAATGAGTTTCCAAACTCTTCTTCAAATGTTTTTAAAAATGCCTTCATTCGCTCCTCAAATGTGTTCATATTACTAACTTGAAAAATGGTTCTTTATAAATATTTTGGTATTAGATACCAACATAACTAAAAGCTTAAATATAGTTACTATTAAGTGAATATTATGAGAATAGAGAGTGCTATAAAATCATTGAAAGCGCACAGCAGGAACATAAAGTTTCAGTTAGCCTTAGCATCTGGCAGTCTTTTCTTGTACGCGAAAATGATGCAGGGAACAGTAGTGGATAGCAATACTCTAATGGATAATCCAACATTTCTGAATTACTTATCCGGCATTGCTGCAAGAACACTTGGCGCATTACTTCCAGGAAAATTCGGCAAATTAGCCCCTTACGCTTTGATGTTTGTTGATACTGACATGTATAAAGATGGTTACAATATAGAAGTAGATAAAATAGAATTTGATTATTCAAATAATCAAAATCAAAAAATCGGTGAGAATAGATCCACACACATCACAGTTGACTACAATGGCTCCGGCAATTTATCAGATATACTAACAAATAGAGAAATTTTAAACGGCAACTTAGAAGGCGTACTTAATCCAAGTAAGGACGTGTTAAATCCGGAATTGGAGAAAATAGTGGAATTTCCAGCTGAAGAAACACTGAGAGGTTATAACTACCAAAATTTTGTGTTTCATGACTTTGTTATAGTTACAGGCGTTGGAGAGAATAGACACGCAAGTATCATAGGAACGATAATTGGAAAAGATAATGTCATTAAGTACAATGATGGTTATGGATTAGACCAAACAACAATAGACTATGAAGAAATTAAACCAACTATAAAAAACTCTGTAAGTGATTACACAGAAAAAGTCAATGAATTTGAGAAGCACAGTAGATTATTTCTGTTAGGCGAACTAGGAGTAAGAGGAGTTATAGACGGTCTGAAATACAAATTTAGAAACAAAAGGGGCAAATCAAAAATACCAGAAAACGCAGAAGAGCTGCTTTACCCTAAATTCAACAATTTTGGAAGTTCGTAAATTGAAGGAATAGTAAAATCAGCTTTGTCTTCCGGCTTGTCATCTATCAACACAGTCAACATGCCTAATTTCTTGGCTGGCAGTAAAAATCGCAGTTCATCATCTATCATCATTGTTTTTTTAGGGGCAATGCCGAAATAGTCAGTTACTTGCAAGTACGCTTCTTTGCAGGGTTTTCTAACCTCGGATTCTCCAGTCCATACATAAAACATATCAAGAACATTCAACCTTCTAAGCACTCTCTCTGTCCATGTTAATGGTGAATTGGTAAGCAAAGCCTTCTCGCTATCGAGTTTTTCAAGCATATTACGCAATCTTGGATCTGCATCAATGTACAAACAAGCGTCTATATCCCAAGCACGGCCGGTAAATTCATATCTGTTCAAACCAAGCTTTTTTTCTACGTTGGTAATCAATTCACTTGCTCTTGCGCCGTATTCTTCGAAAAATAGAATCGCTTCTTCTCGGGTAATATTTAATTTGTCAGCCAGAAAATCTACACCTTTATTATGGAGCTCCATGTAACTCTGCCGTTCGTGAAAGGACAGCATCCCATTTTTATATGGATATAAAGTGCCGTCCATATCAAAAATTATAAGCTCAATAGCGCTCATTTTACTTTGTCGGTAAGCGTGCCATTGCTTATATCTCTTTGGCTGTCGTAAGAATACGCAATCTCCAGATAAGTGGAAGCACAGCTGTTTTTTCTCGCGCGTTTTAAATTCGTAAACTCCACATTTATTGTGTTTCCGGTTTCAACCGCCACTGGAAAGTCAAATTCAGTTGCTCCGTCAGATGCAGTTATGCTGTCAATTGAAACCGCATTGGCTCTGGCGTTGCTGACTAAAATCTGCAGCCGTCCATCAGAAAATCTTGTAAAGTCTTTTGGTAGTACTACAATATCACTGAAGCCCACTGCTGTTTGCTCGCAGTCCCCGCTAAAGACATTTACATAAAGAAGAGAGAAAGCGATTACAATCATTGAGACAACGGTCCACGCGTAAACACTAAGACTACCTCCCATTATAGGAACTATACTAAGACAATATATATATTTTGACAACTTATCTCTTGCTTTATGTCCTGGATAAAGGAATTGGAAATGCAGGGGTTCAAGAGCTTTGCAAATAAAACTAAAATTGTGTTCAATAGGAATTTGTCAGTCATTGTAGGCCCAAACGGCAGCGGAAAAAGTAACATATGTGATGCCCTGCTGTTCGTTCTCGGGCACGTAAGCAAAAAAGAGATGCGCGCTGAAAAATTAGACCATTTGATATTCAACGGCGGAAAAACAGACAAGCCCGCAAAATTTGCAAGAGTATCAATAACTTTGGACAACAGTGAAAAAGACTTCCCATTTGACGCAAAGGAAGTGATAATATCCCGCGCAGTAGATAGAAATGGAACTTCTGTTTACAGGCTCAACGGCGAACGCGTAACAAAAGCAGAAGTGGCAAATGTGCTTGATTCCGTGAACATAAGGCCCGACGGCTTCAATATAATACTGCAGGGTGCAATAGCAAGATTTGTTGAATTGCGCTCTGATGAAAGAAAAGCTTTGATTGAGGAGCTGTCAGGAATAGCAAGCTTCGATGAAAAAAAGAAAAAATCTGTGTCAGAGCTTGAAGGTGTGCAGGATAAAATTAAGGAAGTTTCTATAATTTTGAAGGAAAAAGAGGGCCACTTAAAAGAGCTTCTGGCAGATAAGACAACTGCTGAAAAGTTCGTCAAACTGGAGAAGAAGAAGCGCTATCTTGAGGGGCAGGTAGTCCTTAAAAGATTAGAAGAAGTTTCCCGTTCTGAAGAAGCCATTAAAAATAGTATAGAAGAGAAAAAAACAGAATTGGCAAAAATAATTGAAGAATCAAAAGGGCTTTCTGACGCTGTAGTAGCACTTGAAAACGAGAAAAAAGAGCTTGGCATTGAAATAGAGAAGCGTGGCGAGAAAGAGAGTGTAAAATTAAACAAAGAGATAGAGGACTTGAGGATAGCGCTAACGAGCCAAGAACAGCAGATAGAACTAAAGAAAAATGAACTCAAAAGAATGGATGAAAGGAAAAAACAGGTAAAAGAAGAAATAGAAAGAAATCAGAAAAATTTATCAGAATCGCAGAAAGAACAGGCGAAACTTGAGAGGGACATAGAAAAAATAGCGGAGGAGATAAGCAAAGTTTCTAAGGAAGTTGACAGGAACAAGCATATTGAAGATATATTTGAAACTCGCAAAAAGATAGACAATATTAAGCTGAATATAGAAAAATTAAACACAGAGATAGAATCTGCGCTGAAAAATGAGAATGTTTTGGAGCAGCAGAATAAAATAGAAAATGAAGTAAGGAGAATGCGGGCAAAACACGATAATATAGAGGCTATGCTGTCAAAGGAAAAGAAGTTGGACGTGCAGACAAAAGAAAAAATAAATGAAGTTGACAGCTACATAAACCATATCATAAAAAAAATCGCGCAATTAGAGGAGAGGAAAAATGTCTACAAGGAAATGCTTGACGAAGGAACAAAGGAAATTCTTAAACTGCGTGATTCTGGGAAAATTAACGGCATATACGGAACTTTTACAGAAATATGCAACATACCAGCTAGGTATTCTACGGCATTTCGCGTTGCGGCAGGAGAAAATATCAACACTGTGATGGTTGAAGACATTGCGACAGCAAAAAAATGCATTGACTACCTTAAACAGTATAAACTCGGCGTTGCCAGATTTCTTCCTATAAAAAACATTTCAGTAAAGAAGACAAGGATTAAGCCTGTTGCAGTTGGTGTGATTGACTTCGCAAGTAATTTGGTTGGAACAGACGCGAAATTTAAAAATGCCGTTGAATGGATAATGGACGACACACTCATAGTTGACAAAATAGATGCGCTTCATGAATCAGAGCTTAGAGTTGTGTCAATAGAAGGCGACTTTGTGCACAACAAGATAGTCAGCGGAGGACACAGAAGCGATGTGATAATTTTCAGAGATGAAAACATAGAAGCAGAGTATCAAAAAGTTGTTGCAGAGCTGTCTAAATATCGTTCGTACAAAGATAAGCTGACGGAGCAAATAGAGAAAAATAAAGCGTTGATAGAGAAATTAGTTGAAGATATTACAACTGCAAAGAACAGACTGCAGGAATTGGAGAGAGAGTATAGTAATCTGAGAGGGGAATATAAAGACGAAAATATAGATGTAAAGAAAAACAAAACTACTATACAGCAGTTGGAGAGGGAAAAATACGAACTTGAAGAATTAATGCACTTGAGAGCGACTTCACTTTCTGCTGAGAGCGAAAAACAAGCTGAAAATAAACTTAAGGAGTTTACAGAAGCCAGAAATACTTTTGTAATAAAGCTAAATACTATACGCGCGGAAAGCAAGAATATAATTGAGAGGGACATTGAGAGATTGCAAAAAATCTGCGAAGACATAGTAAAATCAGAAGAAGAATTCAGGCAACATATTTCAGAACTTAATGCAAAAGTATACAATGGCAGAAACGAGCTGAAACAGAAGTATGAAGAGCAGAAAGTGTTTTTTAAAAGCCTCAGAGATATAACGAACCGCAGAGAGAATGTTATAAAGAGCATTGAAAAAAGCAAGATAGAGATATTTAGACTTGAAAAGAAATCAGACGGCATAGACAAAGATATAGGTTATTCAAATCTGAAGAAAGCTGAAATTGTCGGGAAGATAGAGGGTTTGAAACAGCAATTCAAAGAATTTGAGAGAGATGGAATACAGCAGTCAAAGAGCGGACTTGAAGCGCTTGAAAAGGAGTTTGAAGATGTTAGAAAAATGCTTCAGGATTTCGGCCCTGTGAATATGAAAGCTCTTGAAACCTATAGAATCGTTGAGGAAGAATTTAATTTATTGAAAGCTAAAGTAACAGTTCTTGAAACAGAAAGGCAGAAAGTTTTGGATATGATTTTAGATATAGAAAGCAAGAAGCTTAATGTATTTATGGAAACGTTTAGTCATATATCCGATAAATTTTCTGAAACATTCGCTTTGCTTAGCGAAAATGGACAAGCGAGTCTAATTCTGGAAAATAAAGATAGCCCTCTTGATGGTGGGATAGATATGATAGCGCGTCCCGCTGGAAAAAAACTTACCAGCATAAGTGCTTTAAGCGGCGGAGAAAAAACTCTTGTAACCCTGTCTTTTATATTTGCAATACAAGAGTATCATCCTGCTCCATTTTATGTAATGGACGAAATTGATTCTGCGCTTGACAAAACAAATTCAGAGCGATTATCTGATTTGGTTCGCGCGTATTCAAAAAGTGCTCAATTCATTATAGTTTCGCACAACGACGAATTAGTAGCTGCAGCTGACTACCTATACGGCGTGTCTATGAAAGAAAACGCCGTTAGTCAAGTAATGAGTATAAAATTACCGCCAATAGAAGAAAAGAAATGAATGGGCTCGGCCTGGATCGAACCGACGACCTTCACGACGTGAACGTGACGTCATACCGCTAGACCACGAGCCCGCAATAAATTTTAACAAAACACAATGATTTAAAAACCATTCTTTTCTTTGGTGCAGCTTTCTTTCTAAGAAAGGTGTGATTACGAGCCTTTATTGACGCTTCTCTTTCTGAACTCGTATAAAAGCATGAGAGCTGTGAAGAGTCCGATGAGACTGCCGGTAGTTGTCAGCACATTGCCTTTATCTGTCGGCGCTATATCTCCTATGTCAAGCACATGCACTTTAAAATTTGGTATGAGATTGAAATTCGGCCTTGCAATAAGGATTTCAGATTCTATGTAAATGTATTTTGGATAAAGTGGGTAGAAAAGTGCGACTACAGCTTCTAAATCCAAGATAATATGTGATGCAACCATAATTATTGCAATTTTTGCAAGTGTATTTGCATCCTTTATTTTATACACTTTGAGCAGACTGTAGAAGAGTAGAAGCGCAGAGCCCAAGAAAAAAATATTTGTTGTGTAAAGCCTGTGCAGACCGAATATAAATCCTATATCTGGGAGCCATGCGAAAGGCAGCATTGACAGTATGTATCTTCTTTTATAGCCCAGCGCTGTCAGTACAAGAGTGGGTATAATTAAATGCATCAAGAGATCCATTATTGGAACACCGGAACTATACTATCCTTTTGCTTTTATAAATGCGATGATGAAATAGTGCAGGAGGTGTTTCAAATGACAGGAAAATTTTTAACATACAACCAATTGGTTAGCGAATTGAATTCCATAAGCTCCGAACAGGCAGACAACGTGAGCTGGTTCAAGAGGAGAATTCAGTTAAAAACGCGTCTCAATTAATTTATTCAGCGCTCGTGAAAGTCTCGTCAAGGAATAGAACCATTTTATTTATTCTGTCCAAGACCGCTTGACCAGCGCTTATTTTTTCCTTTTCTTCATTGTCTAACTTGCCGAGTTCGTTCATATCTGCCTGAACTTCTGCAAGTTCTTCCTTTACCTTGCTTACATTTCTCATTATTTCTCTGTACTTATCTATCTTGATAAAGACTTCAGGTCGCATTGGTTTTATTTCAGGTCTCGGAAGTTCAATTTCTGGCATTTGCTGTTTGAATGGCGTCTGATACTCAGGTGGCATTTCTGGTTCCGGTTCAATTTCCATTGGCTCTTCAAGCGGAGGCAATTCTAATTCCTCAGGTGATTCTGGGAAAAAAGGTTCTTCTTCAGGCGGTTGCGGATATGCGGGTGCCACTGGTTGTTGTGGGGGTGCAGGATAAATAGGTTGAACAGGAGGAAGAGGAGGCAAAGGAGGGAGTTCAGAAGGGAATTCTTCTTCTTTTTTTCGTAATCTATCAAACAAACCCATATCTTACTCTATGACAAACATTATAATAATCTTTTCGCTTTAATAATTGAAGTGTTAAGACTATTGATTGTTTTTTTATTTTCGTTTAACATTGTTTATGCTTCTGCTTCTGTTGAATCAACGGTTGTTACAAACTATATTGTAAAATACCAGTCTATTGAAATTAACTGGACTTTGAGTGAAATTAACGGAACAGATATTCTTAGATTTTATTTGCTTCCCTGTGACATAGGGACTACTGGAATAAAGTGCGAGTCTATAAGATCTGACAGAAAAGTAAAGGAAACACCTGTGTATAATGAAACATTTACAGGGAACGCAAGTGTGAACACCGAGGCTGAGTTTGGATTGTACCGCCTGTGCGTTGATTTGCTTCACGGCGGACAGGACTGCGACAAAGACAACTATTTTTTAGTGCAGGAAGAATTGGAAAAAGTTAGTGTATATGAAAAAATTATTGAAAAAGAGATTATCGTTGAGAAAATAGAATATGTTATTCCAAAACCGTCTTTTCTGCTCTATGTAAACAAATGGCCGGAAAAATTTGAAGCAGGCAAGAATATTACAACAATAATCAATTTGACAAATCCAACAAATTTCTCGCAGTTTGCGAGAGTGTATTCTTACATATTCAACGGCTCCAAAGTTTACACAGGCTCTTGGACTGAGAATGAGCAATTCTTTGAGCTTCCCGCTTTTTCTTCTATCATTGCGGAGCTGATTAACGATATAGAAGGGGATGCAAAGGGAAATCTTACATTCCGAGTCCGCGCAAAAGTCAACGGAACTAATTACGATGTGTCAAATAAAATTTTTGTTGAAGAATTCTTGTTCACTAATGTGACTGTAACATCAAATTTTTCAGATGACGTCAATGTTAATTTTGCGAATAAAGGAAATATTCCTGCTAACGTGTCCATAAATATTTACGATGAGAATGTCACGAAGAAGTTTTTTGTTATACAACCGAATGAGGAATTGAATTTTACCTATAACATATCCAAGAATAAAGTTCTCTTTCAAGTATTTGAAGAGGAAAAATTAATTCACAGCAATTTGATAGACAATTACCAAGAGCCTGAAATTTCTGGAGCGTCCGTCGTGAATAATCAGAATGTTTTATATAGTATATTTTCGCTAATTTCTTTAGTTGCATTATATTTAGTAACAAGGAGATACGCGTGATAGAGGCAAGAATAACAATAGAAATGATGGGCCAGCCGGAGAACATTTTAATGCAGGCTTTGGAAGAGGCTGTAAGAGATATAAAGGAACAGCACAAAGATGTTGAAAAAATATATTATTCAAGGCCAAAGAAGATAGGCACTACACTTTATTCCGCTTTTACAGAGTTTATAATAAAGCTAAACACATACTCTGATTTAGTTGGCATAGTTACCGACTATATTCCGACAGTTGTAGAAATTTTATCACCAAATGAAGTTAAAGTTACTCTTGAAGAGTTGCAAAATTCTTTGAATGATTTCGTTGCAATAATAAATACATTTGATAAAAGATTGAAAATAGCGCAATCGCAGATAATGATACTACAGAACCAACATCAAATTGGTTCTGGGAAACGAGGTTTACCACAAAACCAACTCGAAGTTGGTTCTGGGAAACGAAGTTTACCACAGAATGAGAGTAAAAATA
>CAYMQE010000011.1:0-6898 GCA_964392695.1 Candidatus Woesearchaeota archaeon
GGCGACCAAAAACACAATCTTTTCGTAGGGTAATGAGAAAACATTATAACTTAACATAATTGGTATATAGGTAATGACTCTCTTGAATAAACTGACCTTTGACTTTACAAATTACAACGTCAAGAAATTGAAGGACAGCGTCATAATTTTAGCTGCAATTTCTATACTTTACTCCATACTTTTTTTCTCAGCAAGTTTTTTGGGAAGCAAAATCTGGAGCGCTCTACTGCTTGTATGCGTTGTTGCGTATGAATTTCTCACGCTAAGTGCGCTTGATCGTCTCGCTGATATATACATACACAAGAAAGTTTATCGCACTGCTAAGAGCTTTGTAATATCCTTCTCTATATTTGCGTTGATATTTATAATGCTGAATTTATTCAGCGATATTTCGTCAATAAGAACTGAAAGCAAACTGCTTCCTTTGATTGCTGCTGGATTTCTCCTTATGTCTCCTGTATACTTCTGGGATAAACTGCTTGGAAAATATCGCAGTATTCTAAAAGTGTCTTTAATTGTCGGCGTATTCCTGGCGCCGAATATTTCGTTTGCGCAGTTCAATAGCACGTTTACAGCCACAGAAATAAATGAATCATTGCAGCAGGCTAACAATACTGTTGTGAATGCTGTTACTATACTTGGCGCGGCTACTAAATTTATGGAGGCTTTTCAAGGAGCAGTTGGCAGTGTTCTGAATCTTAAAGAGAATGTAATACAACTTGGCCTGTCTAATACGCAATATGTTGCAATTGCTCTTCTGATTGCCACAGCATTGATGTATTTTGTATTCAGATTTCTTAAGTGGCTCACGAAGTGGCTTGTTCTCGCTTTGTTTACGTGGATACTATTGCAGATAGCCGGCGTTCTATAACATACTTAGTTAACTATTTAAACTATATAAATCTATAGTTCGCTATGGCAACTACTATACAAATAAGTGAAAAGTTACAAGATGAGCTTTCAAGAAGAAAACTGTATGATCGTGAAAGCTATGAAGAAGTTATTTGGGATATGGTTGAGGATAGTATGGAATTAAATGAGCAAACAAAGGGAGAGATAGAGCAATCATTAAAAGAGATAAAGGAAGGGAAGTTTTACACTTTTGATGAAATTAAGAAAAAGATGAAAGATAATGTATGATATTATATTTTCAGAAACAGCATCTAAACAATTTTTTGATTTGGAAAAAACTATGCAGGTGCGAATAACTAAGGTATTGGAACGAATTAGAATGCATCCTGAAAACTATCTAAAAAGGTTGGCAGGACAGCCATATTACAGATTGCGAGTAGGGGATTATAGAATTATATTTGCATTGGATAGTAAAAATTTACTTGTAATAAAAATTGGTCACAGAAGAAATATTTATGACTAATTATTGCAGATAACTGGAATTCTCTAGCCATTCCTCAACTTTATACTCACAGCAGTGTCATTCTTGTACGCCTGTATTTCTGTATTCACACCGGAAAAAGCATCGCCGGTAAATGTGACATTCGCAGGCATTGACGTGCTCCAGCATTTGCTGTCGCTTGTTCTTTGTATTGTCAGGCATATCTGCCTATTTATTATTTCAACTTTATACTTGCTTCCGCTTAATTCTGAAGGCAAAGCTACCCGATAAGTTACATTTATGTCATCAGATATATCAACTATGCTAAGATAGACTCTTGTAGTTATGAAATCAAGATGGCTGAGGAATTGGTCCATCTTTTTGTCAATTGTGAATTCTCTTATTTCCGGCGCTATAAAATTGGAGAACATCGCGCCTATTGTTATAGATAGGACAATGCCGATAACGAACACGAAAATCTCCTTTATTATGAAATTCTGGCCTTTTTTATTTATGAAAGAACGCTGGAGCATCTATTTACATAGCTTTCAAAATCTAATAAAAGTTTGTATTATGCGACACACTTGGAATAGAAATTTTTATATATGGGTATAAACCATATAATTATGGTTTAAAATGGATAATGAACGTTTGAACATTTTGAAGTTGCTTATAGAAAATCAAGAAAAAGTATTTAGCATTCGTCAGATAAGTATTCAAAGAAAAATCAATTATAAATCCGCTTATACAAGCCTGAAGGATCTTGAAAAAGAGGGTATTGTAACACTCAAAAAGCAAGGAAATATGACTATCTGCTCATTTAATCATAAATTTAATGATTCTGTTTTTCGGGTCGAATATACAAGACTCCAGGAACTGTTAAAAAACAAGGATTTTCTTGTATTACATAGTCGTTTGGCAAAGATTAATGAGCAGTTTATCCTGCTGTTATTTGGTTCTTATTCTAAAGGTAGGCAAACAAAAGGCTCAGATATTGATTTATTGTTGATTTCTAATAACTCTAGGCCTATTGAAACACAGATAAATCTGCTTCCTCTTAATATTCACTTAACCCCTATCACTTATGGAAATTTTGAATCTATGCTTAAGTCAAAGGAATTCACAGTTGTATCTGAAGCGATTAAGTATAACATACTGTTTTTTGGAATAGAAGATTATTACAAGTTGATGAATAATGCTTGATGAGGAAAGAATTAAGGAAGCGGAGAAAAATGTAAAGGATTATTTGCAATCGGGTATGCTGAAAAAATATCTTTTCAGGGAAGAAATCATTACCATTCTTCAAAACAATGCAAATGACAGCATTGAAGTTGCTGAATTTCTAACAGAGAACAAAAAATCTGATTTATGGATAATAGTCACTTCTTATTATTCAATGTTTTACATAGCTAATGCAGTTTTATTTAAGTTGGGGTATAAAGTTGGTGATAAAATGCCACATAAAGTCACTGCTGATGCATTGATTGTGTTTGTCAGAAACAAGCTGAAAAAACGGCTCTTGGAAGAATATGAAGAAGCGCAGAACGAAGCGCTTCCTGGAATAAAAGCAGATATTTTAATTGACGAATTCGATAAAGAACGAGCAAAGAGAGGCAGACTTCAATATGAAACCACCGCTATTGAGAAACACTCTAAGGCAGTCACTTCTTTGAAAAGAGCCAAGAACTTCATTTTTGAGATGGAGAAATTATTAGGAGATTTGAGATAAAGCATTAACCTTTACTGAATTTATCTTTGTACATCTTTATGCTCTTTAGAATTACCTTTTCTGCCTCTTCTTTACCCTGCCACCCTTTTACTTCAACTTTTTTGTTCTGCAAGTCTTTGTAGTGTTCAAAGAAGTGTGAAATCTCTTTTAGCATGTGTTCGCCAACGTCTTTAAGGTCTTTGATGTGGTCAAATCTTGGGTCTTTTACAGGCACAGCCAAAATCTTATGGTCTTTGTCTCCTCCGTCTATCATTTCCATGACGCCAATTGGTCTTGCTGTCACAAGACAGCCTGGAACAGTTGGCTCATTAACTAAAACCATAACATCAAGCGGATCGTCGTCTTCCCAGTATGATTGTGGCACAAAGCCATAGTCAAAAACGAAGTGGAAGGGGCTGTACAAGACTCTGTCCAATTTTATAAGTCCGCTGTCTTTGTCAAGTTCGTATTTATTCCTTGAACCTTTTGGTATCTCTATAATTACATTAATTATTTTCGGAGCGTCTTTTCCCGGGTTTACATCTTTCCATATGTTCATGGAAGAAAGGTGGTTAATTTAACTTAAAAGCTTTACGAAAAAGGATTGTGGACTTTAAGCCCTGAGTTGGAAAAATCTGCGGTATTCTCTGTTATTATACTTTGTATATTATGTTCTTTAAGTGTTTGTATGATTAGTGAATCCCAGAAAGAAATATTTTCTGAGTTTAAAGAATTTAAGACGGTATCACACGTGTAATCCAATATTTTCCAATTTTCACTTGCTAAAATTGCGCCAACTATAATTTGCGCATCTTTTTTTGAGATAGGATTTTCTATTTTTTTTGTGGCCACAAAAATAAATTCTGCTAAGATTTGATTTGTTACAACTCCAACTCTTCGGCCTTCAAAGATATCTGCAATAATTTTAGAGCAAACTGCTCTTTTTTGCTGATATTTATTGTCAAATGCATATACAATGATATTTGTGTCAATTGCGTCCATATAATTCTTCTCTCTTTGTGTACATTATCTTGCCCATATCTATCCCATTTTTCAGCAAATTCATGCATTGCTCTAAGTATTTTCTTTTTATAGCCCATTCCTTCATAGCTTCATTGACAGCTTTGCCTAGAGTGCCTTTCTTTTTGCCATAAATTTGATAAGCTCTTTTTCTAAAGGTATTCTCAATTTCTTCCTCAACATTAATTGTTATAGTTTTCATACTATTTAAATACATATAAAAATATTTAAATGTTTCTTTTTCTAAATATATATAAATTTAAAGGAAACCTTTATAAATTATGTTATAATGGTTTTTAATTATGACAAATAGAGAGTTAATAGAGCATAATTTGTATGGGCTTATGCAGCTTTGGAGCGGCAGAGGATTATATGAGGAAGCGACAAATTTGACCCTGTTTATTGCCACGCTTAAAACAGATATAACAGATCTTTTTAAATATCATCCTAAAAAGGAGACTATATTGACAGATTTCTTAGGGCAAAGTGCCGGCTATCTATTAAATGGTAACTTAATCGAAAATGAGCACATTCAACCTATTAGCGAAATATGGTTAAATTCTCTGATGCAATACCAGCAATAGTTATCTTTGTATCAATGGCAAAAGTGTTTGGCTTTCTATTTACCATTAAAACGTCATCTAGCGCATCTATCCCAAAATTTTCATAGATTCTTTGCTCCACTTGGTAGCACTGAAGAATCTCGTTAAATGGATTTATCATAATGAGATAGACGTCCGACCACAGCGCAGTTTCCTGTTTTATGTTTGTTGCAATTTCCATGTTGACATGCGATGGATTCAGCCAGTTCAATAGTTCATCCGTTTCAGCTATTGCCTTGGCTAGCGGAACATAATTATTGTGAATTCGCTTTATTTTGTCGTCTATACCTTTATATTCCTTCCAATTTTTTGCAGTGACTACATATCTTGCTCCGACTAACTTTTCATTGTATTCCTGAGGCGTAAGAAAATAGCCAAGAACGCGATTTACTAATTCCCACATATTTGCCATAATAAAATTATGAAGGAGCTTATATAAAAATTTTATTTATGACAGCAGAAGACTTAAATAATTCAAGTTTTGCATTTGTTCCATGCCCTATTATAGATTTGATTTGCATACACATACAACATACAGCGACGGGCTTTCTACACCAAAAGAGATGATAAGGCAGGCTAAGAAAGTAGGGCTTGATGGAATTGCTATTACTGAACACGATAACTTGAAGTCGCTTCAGGATATAGGAAAGGACGATAATTTTCTTTGCGTGCCAGGTATGGAAGTCACAGCATTGAAAGGGCATGTGCTTGCTTTTGGAGTGAACGAGCCAATTCCGAAACAGCGGAGCGTAGAAGAGACAGTTGATTCAATACATGAGCGGGGAGGGACAGCTGTTTGCGCGCATCCTTTTAACATAATAAAAAAATTTTCAAATCATCAATTTTACAAGTATAAATTTGACGCATACGAATCTTTAAACGCCAATGCATTCAGTTTTGTGAATGATTTTTTGAAAAACTTTTATCTTGCGCGAGAAATGCCCCAGATAGGCGCGACTGATAGTCATCATTATAGCACTGTAGGCAAGGCGTATACGATAGTAGAGGCTGATGAATTATCTCTTGAAAGCATTTTGCAGAGCATAAGAAACGGAAAAATTGCGCCCAGAGGAAGCACAATTAACACTTACGAGTTTTATAAGACGCTTCTAAAAACATATACTCAAAGAAAAGATAAAACAAGCAGTGAGGATTTAGGCCTTAAGATAGTTCAGACCATGTTGTCCTATCTGCCAGAGAATATAGGGTATGCTATTTTTGTTAATTTAAATAAATTTATGGCGAGACAGCAGAGAAAAATTATAGAGCCTTATCTGTAGTATAATTAGTAGATGAAGGATGAACAATGTTCTATAATGGTTCAATTCCTGTCAATTTACGTAAGAATTCAATTCTTTCATCGCAATGATATATTTTCATAAATCTATAGGCTTCTTGAACAATATCTTCTGCTACTTTTGGTTGAATTTTTGTTATTTCGTGCAACATGTCTGCACTTTGCATATCATCATTTTGGATGAATGTGGAGTATGCCTTCTGAATAAATTCATCTGATAGTTCAATACCAGTTATATTTTTTAACCAATTTATTAGATGTGCGTCAGGATAATTCGGATAAGAAATGGTGTGCGGGCTGATTATTCTGTTATATCCCCATTGAACTAGCTCTTCCAATAGCGGAATTCCTGTTGCATTATGTAGCTCTTCAAGATTCGTTAAATCTCTATTTTCAAGGTAAGTTTTGTAAGCAATCTGAATATTATCATTTAATGGTTCAATTCCTGTTATCTGTTTCAATAATTTAAAGCTTTGAAATTTTTTGTCAGTAATTTTGGTACAATAGTATGTTTGAATGTTTTCTTCTGATAAATCTCTTATTTTTGATATTTCATAAATAAGGCTAATATCATTTAAATCTTCTGAACGTCCTTCAAGAACGAAATTAACATACGCATCTTGTATCTTTTTATTTATCTTTTTTTCCAGAGACATCGCAAGAATTACTGTCTAGCTATTTAAATAATTTACTTGAAAATGAAGCCTGTCTGCTTCGCCCAGAATAGTAGGTCAAGTTCGTCCATAGGTATATTGATTTTCCGCGAAAATTCGCGCATGCCCTCCTCTATTTCAAAGTACCTCTTTTTTGTAAGGCTAGTTGGCGCCATGTCAATAACGCCGTAATTCGCCAAATTTTTCAGTATGTGCCTGTCTAGAATAGCTATGTTCTCGCCAAAGCCAATGTTGCGCATGAAATGGCTTGCTTCCTTATAGCCC
>CAYMQE010000011.1:6908-9955 GCA_964392695.1 Candidatus Woesearchaeota archaeon
AGTCGCGGAGATTCTCTAATTTTAGGATATGGCTTAGCTTCAATTCGCCATTTTGCGTGAACATTTCCCGTGCTTTGATTATACTCAGAGCTTTGCCTTTATTGAAGCGCACGCTCGTCATATTGTTTAAAATTTCCTCTTGATTTCCTTCGTATAGAATTCTGCTTTGAACCATGTTGGAGATTGCGCGGTCGCATACAACTGCGCTTGACTGCGGAGTGCACAGGCAGAAGCACAATTCTGCGAATAATCTTTCCTCACCTTGTTCAGGAATGGATTTGAAGTGGTCTAAACGTTTTTTAATTTCGTTCTTCCTATTGTTGTATTCTTCTGCTAGATCCATTTGTGAATAGCCTCCAGTATCTTCTGACTGTTTTTTTGGTTGTATTTGCGTATTTTGTTGTTTTATTTATTGACATCTTGGTGTTGTATGCTTCATAAATTTTTTTTAATTTTTCATTGTCTATATGTATACGCGCATTTTCAATTTCATATTCATCTAGATATTTTTTTATGACGCTTCTATGCGTTTGCGTCTTTCTATTTATTTCTGATATACTGTAGCCATCTCTGCCTAATTCAACTATTCTCTCTAATGCATCTTCTGAAATTTTTCTTTTTTTGCTATGCGGTTTCAGATTGTGCATTTTCCAATATTTTGTGACAGTCGACGTGTCAACATTGGAATAATCTGCAGCTGCTCTTATAGACATATCCTTATTATGCGCATCTAGAATCTTTTCAAGTGTTTTCTCCTTGATTTTTGCTCCCGTATTGTTTGGATTCAATTCCCATTTATTCCAGTATTTCATTATAGTGTATGTAGTTGTCCCGGCGTATTTCGCGGCGCTTCTTATTGTCATGTCCAGCTTATGCGCTTCTAGCATCTTTATTTGTTCCTCATTTTCTATACTATATTTTTCAATTTCGGATTCGCTTACTTCAAAACTGACAACAGTGGGTCTTGGTGTATCGTAATCTATAATTTCATCCGAGTTTCTTCCATAGCATGACTTCAAACCATGCTTATTCCAATATATACGTATAGTGCTAGTACTTGTTTTTGCATAGAATGAAGCTTCTAGTATAGTCATCTTTAATTCGTGGGCGTCTAAAATTTTTTGCAAAGTTTTGCTGTCTACTCTGTTCTTCTTTCTTGTTTTCTTATAGCCTTCCATTAAAAAATATTGCATAAAGAATGGGATTAGCGCAGACTATTTAAAATTTCGTCTTGCTTCTTGCGTGGATATGTTCTGCCAAATCTGACTAAAATGGCGTTCACACTATTCCAGTAGGTTTTTGGGAACAGCTCCTTCAGGTCTTTTTCTATTTTGTGCGGATTTTTGTTTGTTGTCCAGCCCAGCTTTTGCGATATATACGCGACATGTGTGTCCACACCTAGCGCCTCAATGCCCATTCCAGAGAGGAATACATTTGCAGTTTTTCTACCCACTCCAGGAAGAGTCATAAGCTCCTTTATGTCAATTGGCGGTTTTCCTTTGTGTTCTTTTACTAGAATTTTTGCGGTTTCAAGCACGCGCCTGGCTTTTGTTTTGTAATAGTTTACCGGGCGAATTAATTCTTCTACATCTTTAAGTTGCGCCTTAGCTAATTTGCCCAGGTTGTAATATTTTCCGAATAGAATGCCACATACCTCTATCGTTGTTTCGTCTCTCGTTCTAGCTGAGAGCATTATGGATAGTAGTGATTTCCAGCTATCTTCCCACTTTTCTGCGGCGAGTCTTAGAGGCTTTCCTAACTTTTCCAGCCTTTCTAACTGGTTTAGCGCTTTTCTTGTGTTTGGGTTTAACTTTTTTCTTTCCGGCTGCAACTTTTTTCGCCTCTTCCTTGTATAGGAAATCTCCTTTTCTAACTCTTTCTTTTACTTTACGGCCTACTTCTTCTCCTTTCACTGCCTTTACTATTTTCTTGTGTTCTATTTCCATTGAAGCTATTGCCTGCTCAAAGTCTGTTGTAGCTCCGGAGACTCTTACTTTGTCACCCTTCTTCAGTTCGCTAGCTACCTTGACTACTGCTACGCCTATTTTGTCAAAATAGTGGATTACCTTGCCTAATTTTTTGATTTTAATACCACCTGTATTATAATTAGAACGTGCTTATTTAATTAAATTACGTTGTTTAAGCGCTACCAAAAGTGTTTTATATTGTGTCTAATCTCTAATAATTTTTATGGAAGAGTGGGAGTATCACGTTTCGCACAGGGCAATAGTAGACGGACAAGGCGACTTGCCATACCCTGGCTTGGGCAATATTATTGACGCTGTGTATATTCTGCCAGCAGGCATGTCAAAAGCCGCTTTGCAGTTAGCTATACTGAAAGAAAATAGATTGTACGGTTCCTATCTGAAATGGGATATTAGGTTAAGCAATGTTAGGATAAAACCAATAACCCCTGGTGAATATGTGATTGTAAATAGCAGCGATGGCGGATTGCTTAGGCGAATTGATAATTTAGTTATTTATTATCTTCACGGGCACAAAGTTCTAGGAGCTGATAAAAACCGTCTGATAATCAAGGATAAGACTCAAGTGTCTTTGAACGATTTTTTTTAAGATAAACTGCAACCACTAAATGTAGCTAGAGAGCTTAACTGTTGAAGTCCTATTAACTGCCTTGAATCATTTATCTCCCAAGTTGGATAGGTTTTTACGCCCTTTGAAGTGCATAGAGCTTCTTCCTCAGTGCATTCTACATAAGTAGCGTATCTGAATGATTTGCCGAACATTGCTTTTTGCTGTGCACAATACTGGCACCAAAAGGCGCCGTACATTTTTACATCTTTTTCTGTCAGGCATTGCGCAAAGCTGTCGTATTTTCCGGGCATGACGCTGTTGTAAATGACTATTCCGAAGAGGAATATTAGGCTTCCAAAAACTATATGCAACGGGGTTACTTTAATCATAATGGTTTAACCAGCCATTTTTTTATATCATTTATGCTCAACCCTGATTTTTTGTAAGTAATCCTCAACAGCCAGAAGACTACTATTGCATTTGCAACGCACAATGGGCATAGTAGATTTATG
>CAYMQE010000011.1:9965-10500 GCA_964392695.1 Candidatus Woesearchaeota archaeon
CCAGATAAGAAAGATAAATGCTGTACAGTCCTGCAAGAGTTAAAATAAAAACAGCTTCTTTCCATTTTTTCTTTTGATAAAGAGTGAATAGTACAAGATACATTCCAAAGCCAAGAAGAGCGATTGGCACACCGAGAACTTCTGAATAGGGTCCTCTATTTACAACATCGCAGTTTATTGATTCATTAATATCGCAGAATGATGCGCCTTCTTGGTAATGTGCATATGTTGAGTATAGCGAAATAAAAATTCCAACTAAAATTAACAGATACGCAAATTTCATTAGTTATTTAAATTACAATTTGCTTAAATAAATGCTATGTTTGAAAGCGTGAAGAAAGGATTTTCAATTCTTCTTGACTCAATGGAGTCTTTATTCAAACAGCCTAAGTTGTTTCTTCCCCTGCTTGTTGTCTGGTTCGTCTATGGCATAGCTGCTTCACTTTTGTTCTTCCCATTAAGTAATGTTGCTCTGCATATTTTCCTGCAATATGTTCTTGGCATGACAATTCTATTGTCTATCTTCATGTCCTTC
>CAYMQE010000011.1:10510-15590 GCA_964392695.1 Candidatus Woesearchaeota archaeon
CGCTTTTGCAATGCTTTTAGTTATGCTTAAGCAATACAACGATACAAAACATATAAGCTTCTGGAGTGCGTTTAAAGACACATTTACAAGACATATCTATCTCATCATGCCATTTGCGATTTTCTGGATGCTTATCTGGTTGTTCTTCACAATATTGGAAATTTTAATAGGCGGAAAGCAGTCCAAGGATGAAATGATTGAATTAGCGAAGAATCCATTCGCCCTGACTAAAGCAAGAATTTTATTGCGCGCTATAATGAAAGCAATTCGTGTTATAATCTTCCTGGCTTTCCCAGCAATTATTTGGGAGCGCAAGGGCATTAAAGGAGCAATCGGGCGAGGCTACTCAATTCTGAAGACTCACCCTGTTGAGATACTAGTTGCTTATGTTGCAACTGCGGTGATTGGAGCGCTGTTCTCCTCGCCATTCATAGTTTACTTTGTAAGTTCTGCCTTTTTCTCTGGTAGCACTGCAATTATACTGACATGGCTTTACGTTTGGTTATCGTGGAGCTTTGTAATCTATCTTGAACAGCTTTTCGTTGCAGGATTGTACAAGAACCATTTAGTATGGGAGAAAAAGAGGGGCGGAGTAAAGTTTGAAGATATAAGAACGCCTCTTCTTGGTTGATTGAATAGTTATCTTTTTATAGGCCTTATTCTAAGAATGTAATCTATGTTTGAAACAACAATTGGCAGCGTGAAAGTTCCAAATATTCATTTATTTGCCAGAGGAAACTATGATATAGATGATATTGTATTGAATTGGAGCGCACAACCATTTAAACTCCCTGACGAATTACAAGCGGTTAAACAAAAATTAGTGGAAGAAAATCAGGCAAAAGCAAAAGCAGCGAACAGGCCATTTTTTGACGGTCCAATCGTAAGGCTTTATGACTATGCCAAAGATGGAAATAAATTGCATTTATTCATGCAGCCAACTTCTTATTTTACTTTTCAGGCTACTAACGTAACACTTGATCAACTAATTTTAGAAAATGGAACTAAAAGCATAAGAGAAAAATATATTCAGGAACCTTATTCACTTGTTGATCCGTTGTCTAATGCTATAGGTGTGGATACTATAATAGTCACCGGGGACAACTATATGATTTATTCTCAAAGAAGTAATAAGGTAAACATATACCCTAATACTTATCATGTTTTAACAGCAGGAATGATGCATCCGGAAAAAGATTTCCTGAATGAAGGCCCGAATCCACTTGCTACGGGTGTAAGAGAAACATGGGAAGAAGCAGGAATAAAATTATACGAAGATTCGTCTCCTAAATTTGATGCGTCTAAAATTGATTGGGGCAAAATTGAATATAATATGCTTGCTCTTGGAAGAGACTGGAATACACTTCATATTGAAGTTATTAATGAATTAAGAACAAATCTTACTGCTAAAGAGATAGAAGATGTAATAGCGACTAAGCCTCCAAAACATAAGTATGAACATGCGGCTGTTCATAAAGTAAAATTTGATCCTAAGACAGTTTTGACAGACGAGAAATTTAAAGACACACAAAAATGGGTTCCAGCTGGTGTTGTAGGCATATTACTTTCCTTGGAGAAAGAATACGGTGCAGATTCTATTCGCCTGTGAATTGCGTTTCTGCATATTCGTCATATCTATCTAGATTTACATAAGCAAATGTGTATTTGTTGAGTAGACGTCTGAAAAAGTTTGTAGCATCAGAAAGTGTTCGGTTCGTGTAATTATCCTCGTCAAAAATTATTATTTCTCTATTTTTGGAGGCATTTTGTAGGAATATTTCTTCAGACTCAGATAATTTGGGTTCTTTGTCGCCTGCTTTATATTTGGAGAATCTAGCTAAGTAGAGGATAGAGTCTTTTCTATCTAATCTTTGGTAAACATCTATAGCTGGTATTGCTCCACCATGGCAGAGAGCAATAAACAATAGCTCGCCATTTAATTCTTTAGTTATCAAATCGCTTGTTTGTTTTGAATATTTTGGATTGCAGGCATCTAAGGTGACTAAATCTCCTTTATATGCAGTTTCATAATTCATGATATCCTCTAGAGAAAGCAATTGTTTTTTGAAATTTAGTATGTTACGTTTTAGTCTTTTAGCGCTTATACTCTTGTTTAGAAGTAATCCCGCTAGATTGATTGCATTGAGTATGTAAGGTTCGAAATTGTCAAGCTCCTTCTCAATTTTATAATCTATTAAGCCATGCAGAATAACTGATGTGCTTTTTACAATATCTTTGCTATTATTCTTGTCTATATACGTTTCAAGATTGTTGAATATTTCTTTCAATGTTGTAGTAAAATTAGCTTCTTTTTCAAGATCAGTTATATATTCTAAGCGGGAGATATACATTTTAGTCACGCACACCTTCAGGAGTGACGCGGAAAACTGCTTCGCCTTCTGGCAGACATGGACTGTCTATCATTCGCGCAACTCTTTTGTCGCCTTTGCTTTTGCGCAGATAGACGCGGTAGGTTGACACATGGCCTACTATATGTCCACCGATTGCCTGCGTTGGGTCGCCGAAGAATATGTCGGGCTTTGACATTACCTGATTGCAGACATACACAGCGAGATTGTATCTGTCGGCTAATCTCTGCAGATAATGAAGGTGATTGTTGAGCTTCTGCTGTCTCTCTGCAAGCGTTCCTCTGCCTATATATTCTGCTCTGAAAAGTCCCATTAGCGAGTCTATAACTATAAGTTTCACAGGAATTTTTTCGCTTTCTATCAGTTCAGGTATTTTTTCAGCAAGGAGTATTTGATGGTCACTTGAATAAGCTACAGCGACTTTTATTTTAGACAGCACTTCGTCTGGATTTAATTCTGCGCCTGTTGCAATCTGCTTTATCCTTTCAGGCCTGAATGTTCTTTCAGTATCTATGAATATGCAATGGCCATTAAGTCCACCTTTCTCTTTAGGCAGTTGTACATTTACCGCTAATTGGAACCCGGTCTGGCTTTTTCCACTGCCGAACTGTCCAAAGAACTCTGTTATCGCCTGTGTTTCTATCCCCTTTCCGCCGAGCAAATTGTCAAGCTCTTTGCTTCCAGTTGATATGTATCCTACCTCTTGTCTGCGCTGTAAAAGTTCATTTCCACTTACGAAGTTCATTTTGAGAGCTGAACGCGCTTCATTTATTATTTTCTGTGCTGTTGCCTCGCCAACACCTGTATCTTCTTCCAATTGTGCAGCGGGTGTTACAGCCAGTGACATAAGATCTGTATAGCCCATTTCAATTAACTTTTCAGAAATTTTCTCGCCAACGCCTGGAAGGTCCTCTATCTTCATTTCCATAGGGTCTTTTGAAGATTTCCTTGTTCTCTTGGGCTTTGTTTCTTCCGCGTCGGCTTCAGGAAGCTCTTCTGCTATTTCTTCAGAAAATTCTTCTTCGAACATAATTGTATATGCCAGCGAAGAGAGTTTATAAATAATTCTCTACTGTTGTGCCGATGTTCCGCTAATTATATTTTGGCGTGTGTCTTTAGATAACTCATGTATTTCGTTTCAAAATGCTACAAATGCGGACATTATGTTGCTTTTCAGGAGGCGCAGAAGACGGTTTTATGCAGACGCTGTGGAAAGACCTTGCAGTGCAAAAATATGCATGAGAAGTTCTATAAGGTGGACGACGCTGCCACAGCAGGGAAGTTAATTGCACAATTGGAGTCCGAGGGGAAAATAGTTGGATTTGGAAGTTATAAATAGTTATTTTTTGTACGATAATAAAATATATCCTTTTATCGCCTGAATTTTTTCAGAAATTCCTGAGTATCTCCTGTATTAAACACTGTATTAGACAAGTTACACTGATACTTTGTTAAGGCGGGATTGTCCAACAAATTCAAACACTGCAAATTCTTCAATTTTCTAAAACTCTTCGGAAGAGAAGTTAGCTGATTATTATTAAGATACAACCCCCACAAATAATTCAAATTACCAATACTACCTGGAAGAGAAGTTAGCTGATTATTATTAAGATACAACCCCCACAAATAAATCAAATTACCAATATTACCTGGAAGAGAAGTTAGTTGATTATACTCAAGACGCAAACATTCCAAACTCATTAAATTTCCAAAACTCTCCGGAAGAGAAGTTAGCTGATTATATTTAAGATCCAACCCTTTCAATTTCGTTAAATTTCCAAAACTCTCCGGAAGAGAGGTTAGCTGATTATTATTAAGATACAAATTTTTCAATTTCGTCAATTTTCCAAAACTCTCCGGAAGAGATTCTAGTTGATTCCTATAAAGATACAACCCATCCAAATTCTTCAAATTACCAATACTATCTGGTATAATTTTTATATTTAAATCAGAGAGGTCGATTTTAGTTATGTAATACTTTTTAATCTCAATTTTTTCACTAATAGGGCGTAGTAGAGCATATTCCTTTATGTTGTTCTGCTCATTTAAATCGGTTATAAATTTTTTCTGGTTCATATACATTTCTATATCACTATATTCAACTATTCTTTTGTCTATACTCTCAAAATTTCTTTTCAACCAGTCCTTTATCCATTCGTTCATTTTATTTCCCACCGAAAATTTTGTCTATTACATTTGTTATAACATGCATGTAGTTTGTATTTTTCCATAGTTTCGTAACTAGCGTCTTATAATTATTTCTTAATTTATTAATTCCTGATTCATAGTAATTTGTCATTTTTATCTCAAATACCCTTGTTATAACCATTTATAAATATTACTATTAAGTGGCAATAAATTGAAGTAATTATCAGGATATACATATTGTAAAGTTTAAATACTAATTCATGTAAAACATTATTAATGAAAATAAAAAAATTAGAAGAATTAGTTGGAGAATCAAAAGTTAGATCAGCAAAAATTGCTGGTATCTTTGCAATGTATGGAGCAATTTTTTATGACGCAATTACCGATACTATTGATATAATTAATAATGGTCCCTATGACGATATAGATATACTACCAAAATATATAGTATATACTTCTCTTCTATGTCTCTCTGTAATTTATGTTCATTTAGGAGGAATTGATAAGTATAAAGAGCCTAAGCAAAATTAGCATCTTAAACGCCTGCAAACAGCCTCATTTAG
>CAYMQE010000012.1:0-2673 GCA_964392695.1 Candidatus Woesearchaeota archaeon
TCAAACTAGAAAAATTAAAAAGTGAAAAATCTATCCTTGAGGAGAGAAAAGACCAGTATATCCTCCACAAAGAACAGTTCAGGAAAAAAGTGGTCCATTTTTTTAAATTGCTAACTGAACATAATGTTGGTGAATCATTTGATGAGAGTATTACACGTCTCCTCAGCGTAGCTACTGATGGAATGGAGAGGCGTGAGGTTGAAAAATTATTGCGTAAAAAAGATATATATCCTGCAGTTGTGATAAAACTATTGGCGGAGGGAATTGAATTACCTGAAATTGCCTTGCAATTAGGCTTAAAAGAATCAACAATTAGAAGTTATATGGGTAAAGGAGAAAAGATGAGCAAAGACGAGCTTAAATGGTTATGGAAATTTAAAGATAGATGCATTACTTCCTCCAAAAAACAATATTCCCATCCCTAGAATTACTCCTGCAATTAACCAATAATTTGGCTTAAAAACATAGATTCCTCCATAGATGGTTACAATTATTGCGCCTATTAGCCTAATCTCAAAACCTTTTCTCACAAACTTCATCAATAACCTCCCATTTTCCGCTTCAACTCTCTTTTTTTCTCCTCTAATTCATCCAATTCCTGCTGAATTTTAACTATTTCTAGATGTTCACCATTAACACCATGCAAATGCACATGTTTATGTATCTGAGGGATACTTGCTTGATCCCTTATCGCTAAGGCTTCCCAGTAACCCTTCATGACAATCACATCAGCTTGTGCCTCTTCAATAGTAAACGCACCCATAGACCTGGGTTGACTCTGCCAGTCAAGGAATTTTTGAAAGAGGCCAGGCCCCGATTGGTGTTGTCTTGCTAATTGTTTCATTTCTTTCACCCTCGCTATTGCTTCTTGAGGAGTATAGGCAGGATTGTTAAGAACCTTCTTTATCTCTTCAGACCATAATAATCCGCTCATGGTTTCTTAAAATACAACCCATTTATATATTTTTCTACTAAAAAGTATACACGTTGCATAACATAAGAAAGTTTTATAAATAAACTTTGGTTTTAATAGATAAAAATGGCAAAAGTTTTGATCGCAACGGTTTATGGCCCCGATCCAGTTTTAGTGGCCACTAATAAACTAGGGCCAGATAGGCTCATTCTTCTTGTTGATAGTGAACCAAATAAAGAGCAGGATAATAGTGTTCATCTCATTA
Source organism: Candidatus Woesearchaeota archaeon (assembly GCA_964392695.1). Classification (GTDB taxonomy): domain Archaea; phylum Nanobdellota; class Nanobdellia; order JAFCGN01; family JAFCGN01; genus CAYMQE01. The sequence goes on from CAYMQE010000012.1 coordinate 1,179, forward strand.
AAAATTCTTTAGGCAGGGTGATTGATGTTAAGATTGTAAAAACACCTGTTTATGACATTGTGGAAATTGCCAGAAAAGCTACAGAAATTATTGATATGCAGCCTAAAGAAGACATCATCTATGTAAATATCACTTCTGGAAGAAAAACTAAAGCTATGGGATTATTGTTCGGAGCTTATGCCAGAGTTTCCAGAGTGAAGAAGATCGCCTATAATCCAGATGAAAAGGATTCTAGCCCAATCTATTTACCTAAGTTGTATTTTCAGCTAACGGAATCACAAAAGAAAGTTTTAGAGTATTTAGAAGCCGGTAATTTTAGCACATTAATGGAATTGTCAGAAAAAGTGAATAGTTCCAGAGCAATGTTATATCGGAATATCAAAGAGTTGGAAGAAATGGGATTAGTTGAAGATTTGAAGTTAACGGATGCGGGAAAGATTGCGAGGTTATGAAATGGCAGATGATTTAAAAATTAAATTTGATACTTATCTTCAGCAGGTGGATGCAAAAAAAATGGATTCTATATGGGTTAGGCATAGTAAGGCTTTCCAAAATTTTTGGATAACTAAAATAATGGATGACTCATATCCTCCTCTTTCAGATTCTGAAATTGATGAAATAATACTAATGCTAGATAAAAGTGCTAAAGGAAGCACCAAAGATACCCAAGCTGTTGCCAGGGCAATGATTGCACAAGGGGCGTGGAGAAGAATATTCAAGTACATTAAAGAGTCCAAACAGCTAAAGAATTACTTAGATCAGTTGTTCAACGCCGAAGATGAGAGCAAAAAAATTGACTTAATCAATGCAATCTACAAATTGAATGAAGGGAAAAAGAACAATATTACTGGCAAAAGTGGAAATACGATAAACTGCATGCTTTTTGCCTATTCTCCGGCTAAATATACAGCCATTGTCTCTTTAGGACACAGGCATGAGATTATCAATTTTCTGGGGATCAATTCCTCTGTTGATTTTGACAAGGATTCTATTGGGAAAAAAATAATAGTTTCGCATAAGGATATTTTAAATTGGTTTAAAGATAACAAATTTAATACTAGTCCCTTTCTATTAACAAAATTTTTGTATGCACTTTGGCCGGAATGGAGACCAGGAGATGATACCAGAAGAACTGATTCCTCTGAAGATACTAAAATAGAAGAATTTAATTTATCAGAGTTTCTTAAAAATGTAAACCTTACAGATGTTAAAAACTACAGACCACATCAACTTCCAAGTCCTGAAAGAATTAAAGTAAGAGAACTAATAACTAACTGTGACAGAAAAGAATGGATTTTACCTTATTTCCAACGTTACTTTGATTGGAAGAAAAATGACGTAAGAGACTTCCTTAACGCAATATTTAACGATTATTATGTTGGATCATTGCTGCTTTGGGATACAGACAGATCTCCCGAAATTGGTACGATGCCCATTATGGGCGTTTCAGGCCTAACTGATGGTCGGGCAAAAGGAATTATTTTAGATGGCCAAC
>CAYMQE010000012.1:2720-8285 GCA_964392695.1 Candidatus Woesearchaeota archaeon
GAATACCTTTTTTCTAAAAGGGAGCAGTAATCCTCTTTATTTTTATGTGAGTATTAGGAAGTTTTTAGAAGGAAAAAGTAACCATGATTATATTGAAGTATTATCTCGAAGGATTTCTGAAGATGAGTCATTTGAAATGCTTCTTTTCCCATTTTATTTATTGGAAGATCATAACTCTTGGACTAACAGGCTTGAAGAGTATTTGGATAATAAAAGTGTTGATAGGGAATATTCCAGACAAATCAGAAGGATTCTTGGTGATAAATTAAATCATTTTTACTCTGGATTTGAGATCCCCTACATAACATTACCAAAAACAGTAAATTTAAGCCAGGTCTCTGATATTTTTGAGGGAATAAACACTAAAGGAATTCAACTTAATGTATTTGATCTGTTAATAGCCAGGCTTTACAAAGATAATATAGGATTACGCGATCTATACGATAAAACTTTAAACTCAAATTCCAAAATTCAGGAGTACGCTTCTGAAATAAATAAGATTCCGGTCTATATCTTACAAGCCATATCGTTGCTCTATAATCGAAGCAGCTCTTGCAAAAAACAAGATATTTTAGATATTTACCAACTCGTGTATTCCAAACGAAATACTAAGTTTGAACAAGACTGGGAAGAAATGTCTAGCTTTACCAATGAGGCTATCATAAAGCTAGAAAATTTGAAAGAAGACGGTTTTGGCGTTAAAAATTGTAAAGAACTTCCTTTTGCACCAACAATTCCTATTTTAGCTGCTCTACTTAAATCAATTAATCTACGTAAAGATCAGGCTAATTGCTTTAAAAAATTACGGATGTGGTATTGGTCATCCGTCTTCTCAAATGCCTATTCCTCCGCTGTTGACACGCAGCTCACACAAGATTTCAAACAAATGTTAGCTTGGTTTGAAAAAGATGAACAAATTCCGGATACCATTATCACTGCTAGAAATAGGTTACAACAAATTGATCTTCACAATGTTAAATCTAAAGGGAGTGCAATATACAAGGGAGTATTATCAATTTTAGCAATCGAAGGTGCAAGAGATTTTGATACTGGCCAAACGCTAGAGAACGCTAGGGGGAATGATAAAGATCATATCTTTCCAAGAGCCGGAGAATATGAATATGGTCTACAGAAATACATAGATTCTGTTCTTAATATGACTTGGATGTCTGATAAAACAAATAGAGGTATTAAAAAATTTAAGAAACCATCTGTTTACACAAAAGAATTCATAAAAGTAAAGCATAGGGGTGATACTAAAGAATTCAAATCAATCCTTAAAACGCATCTCATTAATGATCCAACAGCACATTGCATGGAAGAAGATAATTTTGGTTCTTTTTTAAAAGAGCGCGAAAGAATAATTATTCGAAAGATTGCTAATCTTATCGGTGCGCCTCCTGAAATAGCAGATAAGCTCGAAGAAAATAGCAATCAAGTTATAGATGAACTTGAAGAAAGATTAAGAGAAGTAATAAACGAGAAACTGCAAAGTATTTCTGAAAAAGATTATTGGAAAGAGCAAATCCCTGGTGATATTCAAGAAGAAGTTAAAAAGAAAGTTGCAGAAAGACTAAAGAGGTTTCCTCAAGAAGCAAATGAAAAATATGATGAAGGCTATGAATTAATTGTTTTTTGCAACATCATGGACTATGTAAAGATTATTCTAAAAAATTGGAATTCATTTGCAGATATTTTTGTTTCCAAAGCTGAGACAGAGAAACATTTTGCGAACTTTAATACTTACAGAAATGCGATTAAACATAACCGTCCCATGAACAATATAGAGAGAAAGCAAGGAGAAGCATCAATGGAGTGGTTAGTAGAGGTGCTGAAAATATGAAACAAACCCTATCCCTTAAATTCAAAGCACTAACTAAATCTGACTACTGCCTAGGTCTAGAATGTCCCGGCCATCTTTGGATGAAATATCATGATAAGGAGAACATTCCCCCTCATTCCCCTGGCGTGTTGAAGAGATTTGAGCAAGGACATATTGTAGGTGGTTGGGCTAAGAAGTTATTTCCGGAGGGAGTAGAAATTCCTTATCCAGATACAAAAGGAGTAACTAAACAATTACTAAGGGAAAAGAAGATTCTCTTTGAAGTTGGATTAGGTTCTAACAATCTTTATGCTAGAGCTGATATTCTTGTTCCTGCTGGAAATGATGCATGGGATATTATCGAAGTCAAAAGTTCGTCTTCTGTTAAAAAAGAACATTATGAAGATTTGGCATTTCAAAAGTATGTGCTTGAGAATGCAGGATTAAAAATTAGAAAATGCTTTTTGATGTGTTTGAATAAGGAATATGTCCAAGATGGTGAAATTGATCCGGAAAAGTTGTTTATCAAAGAAGATATTACCGAAAAAGTTGAGAAATTAAGTTCTGAAGTGCCTAAGAATATTGAATTCCTCTGGGAAATCATTAATTCACCTACATTTCCAAATACGGCAGAGAAGAATCATTGTACTGCACCCAAGGATTGTTTGGTTAAGGATGAATGCTGGGGCTTTCTTCCTGAAAACCATGTGTTTCACTTATACAATAGCAGAAAATCAATGGAATTGTTTCAAGGAGGGATTCATGCTTTACATGATGTTCCTGAAGAAAAATTATCAAATGTTCAGCAAGTGATTCAACTGAAGTGTGAGAAAACTGGCAAGGTGAATGTAGATCAGAAGAATATTAAGGAGTTTCTATCTACTATTAAAGAGCCTGCCTGCCATCTTGATTTCGAAACCTGTGCTTTTGCTGTTCCGGAGTTTAATGGCACAAGACCATATCAGCGAATGCCATTTCAGTTTTCTTTGCATGTAGTTCCGGGAAAACATTTCGAATATTTACATGATGGACAGGATGATCCAAGACTTGAGTTCTTGAAAGCATTGAAAGAAATGTTGCCAGCCAAAGGCAGTGTCGTTGTATATTCACAAGGGTTTGAAGGTTCTGTCTTAAGAGAGCTGGCAAGAGACTTCCCTGAATACGCTAAGTGGGTTGAGGCTGTTTTGGATAGACTGGTTGATTTACGAGTTCCATTTAGCAATTTCTGGTATTATAATCCAAGGCAAAAAGGTTCGGCTTCGATTAAGAAGGTCTTGCCGGCACTGGTTGGTAAAGGGTATGACGGTATGGCAATTGCTGATGGTGATTGTGCTTCTATTGCTTATTTGGATATGAATTTTGGGAAGATGACTGCTGCTCAGAAGCAAAAGATACGCGAAGATTTATTAAAATACTGCGGATTAGATACGGAAGCGATGGTTTGGATTGTGGAAGAGATGAAGAGGTTGGTAAAATGACTAATGGTGACACCGAAAAAAGACTTTGGGATATTGCAAATAATTTGAGAGCAAACTCAAAATTGAGTTCTGCTGAATATTCAACCCCTGTTCTTGGTCTCATATTCCTTCGTCACGCAGATATCAAATTTACAAAGAAGCAAAAAGAGCTGGAAAGTAAGAGAGAAGGTTCACGAAGGCAAATAGGAAAGCTTGATTATCAGGCAGAAGGTGTTTTGTTTCTTCCAGAAGAGTCCAGATATTCTCATCTATTGAATCTGCCAGAGGGCAGCGATATAGGTCAGGCTATTGATAGCGCAATGGATGCAGTTGAAAGAGAGAATCCTGATTTGAAAGGAACTCTTCCAAGAGGATATTCAAAGTTTGATAATGAATTACTCGTCACACTTCTCAAATCATTCTCACAAGCAACAGAACATATTGAAGGCGATGTCTTTGGAAAGATATACGAATATTTCCTCGGCAAGTTCGCAATGAGTGAAGGCCAAAAGGGCGGAGAATTCTATACTCCAATAACATTGGTCAAATTGATTGTCGAAGTTATTGAGCCATTCCATGGAAAACTTCTCGACCCAGCATGTGGTTCTGGCGGTATGTTTGTTCAGAGTGCACATTTTATTGAGGAGCGAAAGAAGAATCCTTCCGAAGAATTGTCGGTTTATGGTCAAGAAAGAGTCACAGGCACAGTCAATTTATGCAAGATGAACCTTGCAGTTCACGGATTATCTGGCGATGTCAAAGAAGCAAACACATTCTATGATGATGCTCACAAAGTTGTTGGTAAATTTGATTTTGTCATGGCTAATCCGCCATTCAACGTCAAGAAGGTTGATTATGAAAAAATCAAAGGAGACCATCGCTGGCCTCATGGATTACCTTCAACAGATAATGCGAACTATCTTTGGATACAATTATTTTATTCGGCATTGAATCCGCATGGTCGTTCGGGATTTGTCATGGCCAATTCAGCAGCAGATGCTCGTGGAACAGAAGCAACTATCAGACAAAAATTGATACAAGAAAATGCTATTGATGTAATGATTGCAATATCTGGAAATTTCTTTTACACAGTCACTTTGCCGTGCACACTTTGGTTCATGGATAAAAATAAAGCTCATACGGATAGGAAAGGAAAAGTTCTGTTTATCGACGCTCGAAATACCTTCAAGCAAATTGATAGAGCACATAGGGAATTTACACCAGAACAAATAGACCAAATTGCTGGAATAGTTCGAAGTTATAGAGAAGAAAAAGGAGCAAAGCTATATGCAGATGTGCAAGGACTTTGTAAAGTTGCAACATTTTCCGAGATTGAAGAGCAAAGATGGTCTTTGAATCCAGGCCGTTATATTGGTGTGACAGAACAAGAAAGCGAAGAATATGATTTTAAAGAAAAGCTTGAAGAAATGAATGAAGAGCTTGAAACACTCAACGAAGAAGCACATCAAATTGAAGAGCGAATATCTGAAAACCTAAACAAATTATTGGGAAATTGAAATGGCTACAAGTCAAGACACGGAAACAATATTGGGCAATTGCATAGAAACCCTCAAAGGGTATGCATTCAAGAGCGAATGGTATGCAGATAGAGGGGTTCCTATTGTTAAAGTGAGTGACTTTTCTGACGATTCCGTGTCAACAGATAATCTCACGTTTATATCCGAAAATACTGCAAAAGATTTTGAGAGATATAAAATAAAAGAAGATGATGTAATAATTCAAACAGTTGGTTCGTGGCCACGAAACCCAAAATCTGTTGTTGGAAAGGCAATTCGAGTTCCTCGCAAGTGCAATAATTCTCTTCTCAATCAAAATGCAGTCAAAATAATTCCGAATTCAAAAATAGACAATAATTTTCTATTCTATTTATTGAGGTCAAAACAGTTCAAAGATTATATTATCAATACAGCACAGGGAGCTGCAAATCAAGCAAGTATAACCTTGGAGTCAATACGGAACTTCAAATTTATTCTTCCAGACTTGAAAACACAAAAAAAGATAGGAACACAAATTCGTTTGTATGATACGCTCATTCAGAATAACTCACGTCGAGTTGAACTTCTTGATTCGATGGCGAAGCTCATTTATGATGAGTGGTTTGTGAAATTCAAGTTTCCAGGTCATGAAATTGTGAAGATGATTGATTCAGAGTTTGGAGAGATACCACAGGGATGGCAAGTCAAAAGAGTCTATGATATTGTTGATATCCAGAAGGGTTTGAGTTATAAAAGTGAAAATCTTGTTGATGATGGGAAAATCGCTTTT
>CAYMQE010000012.1:8295-12641 GCA_964392695.1 Candidatus Woesearchaeota archaeon
GTGTTTTGATAGAGGTGGCGGGTTTCGATATGAAGGTGTGAAGAGATTTGAAGGATACTTCAAGGAAAAGTATGCTGTGAAGTGTGGAGATATTGTTGTTGCAGTCACAGACATGACCCAAGATAGAGCTATTGTTGCAAGAGCCGCAAGAATACCAAGATTGAATGAGAAAAATATCATTATTTCTATGGATGTTGTCAAGATAAATCCAAAGAACGGGCTTGACAAATCTTGGCTTTTTGGTTTACTGAATTATTCTTCATTTGGTATTAAGATGAAAGAATTTGCCAACGGTGTCAATGTTTTACATTTGAAATCTGACCCTATGGGTGAATATCAATTTGTGATGCCAGACCAGAAAAAAATTGAAGCCTATTCTCAAATAGTTTCTCGCATTTATCAGGAAATAGATAATCTTCAATTGAAGAATATGAATCTTGCTGCCACTCGTGACCTTCTTCTTCCGAAATTGATTTCTGGTGAGTTGGATGTTTCCGAGCTTGATATCAAGGTGTCCGAGGTGGCAGTATGAATGCAAAGGTCACCAAGGAACTGAAAGAACTTCGTGATGCTGTCAATCAGGCGTCTGAACATACAAAACGTCAGTTCGAAACAATAGATACTTCAAACTTGTTAACTACCCTGTTCTCATTACTCTTGGGTCTTGGCATTGCATATTGGTTGAAAATTTCCTTATATTGGATACCTGCAAGTTTTGTTATTATGTATTTGTGGGGTCTGAAGGGGTTTTCAGACTCTAAAAAATCATTTTCACCTAAAAAAGTAGAGGAAGCAATACAGATAAAATCTATTGTTAGCAAAGAACAGATTAACCATGGTATCGAATGGCTCTTGAAGAATGTTGAAAACTTTGCTAAAGCAACAACAATTGTATATGGCATTTCCTTCTTTGTTCTATTGGCAATCTCCACGGGTTGGGTAAAAACGGAAACACACATCTCTATTCTTGTTCCGATACTTGCATGTTTGATATATCTACCAACACCGTTTTTAATTAACAATACGAAGAAATTTTTTCAGAAAAGTATTGGCGAATCTTTTGATTTTCTGGGGAGAGTAAAGACCTTCTTTGGAAGTGGAGTTTTATCAGTGTTACTTGGAATATTATTTATTCTGTTTGTCCTATTTTATATTCTGGGTGTTCTGCTGCTTCCAGCGTGGGCTTTTATTATCACTTTCGTTTTTATTAAAGAATGGTTATTCTTTGTTATCATATTGATTGTTCAATTATTTGTAATAATGGTTCTATCGAGTTATTTTAGCGGGATGACAGTAAAACGAGAGCTTTCAAATGCTATGACTAACTTTTCGGATATCAATTATCAGATTAACAATATTTTATTGAAAGGAGAATGTGCGGAGCAAGATGTTAAGAATTTGAAACGTCTATATCAGACGGCAAAACATTTTGACCTTTTAATTGATGATTCCTTCAAATTTGTTAATATTTATTATTTAATTATGAATAGAGTATATATCAAAGAAATAACTGTTCATGAGGAATCAAAATGATGAGAGAATATTCCGAAGACGCATTGGTTGAGAAGATTGCTGTTGATGTTTTTGTGAAGGATTTAGGTATTGAGCATTTGAATTGTTTTGAGGAGAAGTTCCCAGAGACATTAGGCCGAGATGCGAAGTCTGATGTTGTTATTGTCAAGAAATTGTCCGCAGCTATAGATAAACTGAATTCTGGTTTGACGGAAGATGCGAGGAAGGATGCTATTGCTCAATTGATACAGGACAGAAGTAGATTGTCGATGGTCAAGGCGAATCAGGAAGTTTACAAGCTATTGAAAGATGGCGTCAAAGTCAAGACAAAAAATAAACAAGGAGTCTACGAACACAAAACAGTCAAGATTATTGATTTTAACAATCCGAAGAATAATGATTATTTTCTTGCATCACAATTATGGATTACTGGAGAAGTTTATACGAGAAGGCCAGACCTCATTTTGTTTGTGAACGGATTGCCATTAGTCGTGGTTGAACTAAAAGCAAGAGGAGTGGACGTCAAGCGAGGCTTTGATGATAACATTACCGACTATAAAGATACTATTCCTCAATTATTCTGGTATAATATATTTATCATTATCAGCAATGGCAGAGATGCAAAAGTAGGAAGCATCACAAGCGGATATGAACACTTCTCCGAATGGAAAAGAGTCGATAAAGAAAAAGAAGTTGGCGTTGTTTCTTTGGATAGAATCATCAAGGGAACTTGTGAGCAGAATCATTTGATTGATTTATTGGAAAACTTCATTCTTTACACAACTATTGAAGGAAATCAAATCAAGATTGTAGCAAAGAATCACCAATTCCTCGGCGTCAATAATGCAGTAGATGCATTTGCAAATAGAAAGAAGAACAAAGGTCGCTTGGGAGTATTCTGGCATACACAAGGCTCTGGAAAGAGTTATTCAATGATATTCTTCACGCAGAAAGTTTTGAGAAAGTTTGAAGGAAACTTCACATTCCTTGTCCTGACAGATAGACAAGAACTTGACACGCAGATATACAGGAACTTTCAGAATGCTGGCGTTGTAACAGAAGAAAAAGTGCAAGCAGAGACAGGTGAGCATCTCAAACAATTATTGCGAGAAGACCACAGACTCGTATTCACACTCATACATAAATTTGGAACAGACAAAGGAGTAACATATCCGAAGCTTTCAGATAGAGACGATATAATAATCATAACAGATGAAGCACACAGAACACAATACGACACTCTCGCACTCAATATGAGAACAGCTTTACCAAATGCAGCATTCCTTGGATTCACAGGAACTCCATTGATGGCCAAAGGAGAAGAGAGAACAAAAGACACATTCGGAGATTATGTCAGCATCTATAATTTCAGAGCAAGTGTCGAAGACCAAGCCACAGTCCCATTATTCTATGAAAATAGAGTTCCAGAAATGCAACTCATCAATCCAGACCTCAACGATGACATTTACAACACCGTTGAAGAAGCAGAGCTTGATGAAGCACAAGAAGACAGACTTGCAAAAGAGTTCGCCAGAGAATATCATGTTCTCACAAGAGAAGACAGACTCAACGCAGTCGCAGAAGACATAGCAAATCACTTCATCAACAGAGGCTACACTGGAAAAGCAATGGTTGTCAGCATCGACAAATTCACAACAGTAAAGATGCATGATAAAGTGCAATACTATTTCCGAAAAAATCTTGACAAGCTAAAAAAGCAATTGAAATCAAAATATGAAGACAAAGCACTCAAAGACAAGATAACTGCACTCGATAAAATCGACATGGCGGTTGTTATCAGTCAAGAGCAGAATGAAGTCAAGAAGTTCAAAGAAAAAGGCCTTGACATCAGCAAGCATAGAAAGAGAATGGTGAAAGAAGACCTCGCAACACTCTTCAAAGAACCAGACAACAATTTCCAAATAGTCTTCGTCTGCAATATGTGGATGACAGGATTTGATGTTCCAAGCCTATCAACAGTCTATCTCGATAAACCTATGAAGAACCACACACTCATGCAAGCAATCGCAAGAGCAAACAGAGTCTTCAAAGAGAAAACAGCAGGATTCATAGTTGATTATATTAACGTATTCAGGAACTTGAAGAAAGCACTTGCAATCTACGCTGCACCAACAGCAGGCGGAGAAGTAGATATGCCAATTCAATCAAAAGAAAAACTTGTTGCAGCACTAAAAAATTATATCAAGGAACTCAACAAATATCTTAAAGAACAAGGAGTCAAACACGAGAGAATCATCGAATCCAGAGGCCTTGAAAAACATAAACTACTTGATGAAGCGCTATCAGCGCTGGTTATCAACGATAACGTGAAGAAAAACTTCCTGCAAAAAGCAGGTATCGCTATCAAAACATTCAGTGCAATACTTCCACACAAAGATGCATCAGAATTTAGCGCAGATATTGCTCTATACCAAGATCTCATCAAAGAAATACGCTCACTTGACCCAGAAGTGGACATAACATCAGTTATGCATGACATCCAAAATGTTCTCGACAAGTCAATAGCAAGTAAAGGATACGTAATCAAGGGATCTGCAAAGACACAAACAATCGATTTAAGCAAGATAGATTTTGAAGCACTTAAAAAACAATTTGAAAGAAAGAAAAACAATGCAGACCTTGAAAGGCTTAAGAATATTCTTACCTTCAAACTAAAGGAAATGATACGCAGAAATAGTATGAGGATAGACTATCAGGAACAATTCCAAGCACTCATCGATGGTTATAATTCAGGAAGCCTTAACCAAGAACGATTCTTTGATGAACTCGTCAAATTCAGCAACAACCTTGAAGATGAAGACAGGAGGGCAGTG
>CAYMQE010000012.1:12651-15217 GCA_964392695.1 Candidatus Woesearchaeota archaeon
GCAAAAGTAAATGTAGTATTCCAGCACTTCTTCGATAATTATATTGGAGATGGACAAACTGTGTTTGCCAAATCAGGCGGATATGTTTGATTCTTGTGAAAGAACAAAATCTTCAATCCAAATTTTTATAAATACACCCAATAATATACATTCCATGATTGGCATTATCGGAGCAATGGATGACGAAATCCAAATGTACTTCAAGCATATTAAGAATCTCAAAAAAATTAAGTACAAAATCTTCACATTCTATAAAGGTAAATTCCATAACAAAAACATCGTCCTAGTAAAATCAGGAGTAGGTAAAGTCTTTGCTGCTATGATCTGCCAATATCTCATCGACAAGTTCAAGGTTAAATCGATCTTATTCACTGGAGTAGGCGGTTCATTAAATAAAACTCTCAAAATAGGCGATGTGGTAGTAAGCATAGATTCAGCCCACCATGATTTTAACGCCACCCCTTTAGGCTTCAAAAGAGGCCAAATTTCCTACACCGATTACCGCTTCTTCAAAGCAGAAAAGAAATTACTTGAATTAGCCCTAAAAACACCAGTTAAAGGCCATAAGATCATGCGAGGGAGAATACTTACCGGAGATCAATTCTTCACCCAGCGAGAAAAGAAGAAGCATAAATACCTCACAGAAGAGTTATGCGGAGATTGTATTGAAATGGAAGGAGCCGCTGTTGCTCAAGTATGTAATATTAATGAAGTTCCGCATCTAATCATTAGAACGGTCTCAGATCAGGCTAATGGTACTGCTGTAAAGGATTATAACCAGTTTAAGCATGTTGTAGCGGAAAATTCTTTTAAGATTGTAGAACATTTAATTGAGAATCTTTAATACCATGGTATTCAAAGGAGTTATCATTGAAGAAAGTTTATCCAGAAAAAAAATTCTACAAAAGATAAAAATTCTGAGTACAAAAATTGAGCCTGTAACTGAAAAACATAAAACCCCTTGGCTCAAGCAATGGACTTTGTACACAGTTGAGGTTCCAGAATCTCAGGCGGAAGAGATTGCTGTTGCATTAAGTAAATCACTTGATAAGCAATATTGGTATGCCGATTTCAAGAATGACACTTACCATTATATTATCTTTCATGAAAAAGTCTTTTACATTCTAAAAACAAGCAAAGAGCAATACGATCAAGCAAAGAAATATGGCCTCTCTCTAGGAATACCAGAGTATCAAGTTGATTTTCATCCAGAAGTTAAGCAATGGAAAAGATAGTTTCAAATGTATTCAATACTTCCTCGTAATATTAATCTTTGATACTAAAGCAGAGGCATCAAAAATAATCGCTCTGTTCTTGCTTTTAATCTCTCTGGTAACATCAATAAACTCACTAATGTTCTGAGCACAAATGGATAAGATATAATCCCATCTACCAGTTCCACGCTTCATCCAGTGAACCCGAGGCTCCTTTAAAATACTGGCTTCAAATTCTTCTCGTTTGGCTAAGTTTACCTTCACCATCAAATTATGGAATTCTAAGCCTAAGAGATTATAATCAGGATCAAGAGAAAATCGAATGATCTTCTTTTCTTTTAAGGAATCAAGAAGATTCTTTATATTTTTGTAGGTAAAACTGGTCTTGCGGATCAATTCCCTATAGGTAGAGTTCGGCTTATGCTTTAAAATGTCTAAAAGAGCTATTTCTGCCTTGCCTAGCTGCACTTTCTTAGAAGGCTGTAATAGTTTATACTTGCGGATAAAATTGTAATTATGGCAGAAAGATTTGAAGCCTAAAGTATCTTCAAGATCATGATAGACCAATTCAAGATTCTGTAAAGAGCCATGGAACTTTTCATTAATCTGGCTGATAATCCGTTGTAACTCCTCTTCCTCATTCGTAATCACTAAAATGGAAAGATCATACATGCCTAAGGTTTCTTTCAGCTTAATCAAAGGACTGGTTTTCCTAATCGCCTCGACAACTTTGGCATCAAAATGTGATAATTTCAAGAACAAGGTTGCCCGAACCATGTTATCATGGTTAAAAATCAGTAAAGGCTTTACATATCCTTTCTCAAATATCTTTTTTACTCTATTTTCAATGATCTTCCGAGGCTTGCATAATACTCGAGCAATGTTGGAGACAGTTGTTTTAGAATCTAATGAGAGGAGATAAATAATATTTTCACTTATCTTGTCCAGTTTCGGGGAAAAAGTTTCCATTTTTGTATCATGGAAACACCTCTTTTACCTTAATTCAAGCGTAAATATATAAAGCTGTCTCCTTAATTTATTATGAGAATGTGCTCGAACTTTCAGGGTCTCGGTTGGGAAGTGAAGCTTCGCAGTAAGCGAAATAATCATTTTCTTACCCTCAGAAGAGAACTTGTTCTTGGGAATGGCTTAAGGACTGGAGATTCCTTATTTTATTATTTGGTGAAATGTGGTGGAAGGAATGCGGTGTTAGTTATGTTAGATGGAGAGGAGAGAGATATGTAAAATCTACTAGGCTTTAGGTCGCTTCCATTGTTCATATAATTTTCTAAGTTCCTTTCTGTCGCCCAAAAAATATTCTGGAAACATTTCATACATGCGAAGAATATTTG
>CAYMQE010000013.1:0-13805 GCA_964392695.1 Candidatus Woesearchaeota archaeon
AATATTTACTATGGTTGTGCAGGTCTGTAAAAACCAGCATATTCATCCTCCTTTTACTGTTACTTTTAGACTACTTGGGTAGTCTATTGCATAACCATAGCTGACGTTTACCTTTAAATTCTCTATTGTTTCTGTGCTGACAAGGCTTCTTGAAAATGGCAGAACTATACTTAATTTATTATCGCTGATTAAATGATGCCTCTGATATTTTGTCTTGTCTGTGTTATCGTAGTTACTTGTTATTATGTATTCATTTCCGCAAGTCGTAGGTGCGCTGATTGCTTCTTTGCATACACTCCCTTCGCATGCACCGCTTTCGCAATTCTCTCCACCGCTGTAAGAGCATAGCCCAGCACTGCAACTTCCCCCTTTGTAGTAAACACCAGCTGTGCACTTCGCTCCGCAGTCAGTGTCGCTTACACATTCAAATTTGCATACATCTCCTTCACATACACCACTTGCACAAGCACTGCCACTTCCAATCTCGCAAGTTCCACTTACACACTTTGGCGCATAATATGTGCCACTCTGGCAGGATCCTGCACATTCTGCATCTGTAGAACATTCATTAATAATTATGCTTGTGTCCAAGCACGCAGTTTCATCTCTGCAAAATCCGCTTTCACACGCGGTTCCACCGCTGTAAGAGCATTGAGCGGATGCACAAGTTCCGCTTGAATAAAGCACTCCATCTATGCATTTCGCACCGCAGTCAGAATTTACAGTGCACTCTATTACAGCGAAAGAAAGTTTTTTACTGCTTGTTAATTCTTTAGCTTCAATTGGCGATGCTGTTGCCTTCTCGCAAGTGTAATCCCATTTTTCCGATTCTGTAAGCTCCCACGTTGTCGGGTATTTTATCTCTATACTCTTAATTATGCTTTTGAAAGTTGTGTCTTCATTTATTTTGTCATCTTTTAGATAAGCTACTCTTCCACCGCCGATGTTTTCTATATCTATTGTTACATCAAAAGTTGTGCTTTCCTGATAAGTTATTATTGGAGCGTCGCTTTCTATTGTTATTTTGATAGGAGAACTGGAACTGTCGCTTATTACTTTGTTTGTCGTTCCTACATAATTATCTGGTATGAAAATAACATCGCTGAATCCTGTTGAAAAATAATCATAGTACACTCTGGTGTTCAAGAAGTAATCCACATCAGTTGGTATGCCTACTGTCGGCGCATTTATAGACCACAGCATAGTTCTTGGCTCATTTTTTTCCAGCTGTTGTATAACGTTAGAGGTGGTTACTATATTCTCCGTTTGTATATTGCTTACAAGCACGCCTCGTATATTCTTTGCTTTGAATTCCCCAATATTTTTTATGACCATCTGCACGCTGAATTGCTGATTTTCTCTGACACTAGTTGCAGTTGACTTTAGGCTGTCTATCTCAACACCTTTGTACAATTTTACCGAAGAAGTGCCGTCTGTTGTGCCGGTCTGCGTGGTACAGGCGAGACTTACAACAACTAAAAAAATTAGAACCAAACTTATTTTTTTCAAGACAACACCACCCTACTTTACCGTAAGGGTTATTGAACTGCTGTCAACACAATAAGTATAGTCCGCATTAACCGAGATAGTCCTTATCTGTTCGCTTGCACCGCTGGAAATTGTTATTGGAATTACTAGCTCTACTCCACCATTTACTGCGCGCAAGCCCGTCTCTGGCGTGGAAATTTTTATTTTATCTCCGTCGACGACAGGGTCATTTAATAAATCAGTTAGTTGTGTGTTATCCACTCCCAGATAGTTTCCTTGGTTGTCTATTGTTACCTCTAATTTAACAACTTCCGTGCTGTCAGTTGGACTTGTTACTAATCTCCCAGAACCGCTGTTGCTTATTTTTAGAAGAGCAAATGCGCTTTGCACCGAACGACTGTCTATTGCTGTTTCCATTCCGGTTATGTCTACTATCATAGGTGCTTCACCACTCCCTTTTTGCGGAACTGTTGTGCTTGGTCCAGAACTGAATACAATTTCGCTGTATGCTGTGCTCGTATAGTCAAAGCACAATTGCGTTCTCATAGTATAATCTCTCTTTATTGCATTTGTTGAAGCCAGCACCTGCCATTGAATAGGATAAGGAGCGCCACCTTTTGGTATTGTCAAGCCTGTTTTCACATCGCCGCTTATTTGTATGTCAGAGCTGTGAATAACCCTTACTTCTGCGTTTCCTAAAGATTCTGCATAATTGTTTACTACATTTGCAGTCAACGTAGTTGACAATCCTGGTGAAACTGCTTCAGAGCCTAATTTTGCTGTTATTGTTACACCACCACCAGAAGTAGTATCTTCTTTCTTGCCGCTGCAACCCATTATCACTATTAATGCGAAAATAAAAGCGAGTGTTCTTCTATTCATGTTACTATTCTTAAAAGCTGTTTATTAATAAACATTACTTTACAGGGGACACACCGATTTTCGCACTGCCTTCATTAGATGCTTAGATTTTCTTTATTTTGTTTAGAAATTCTTGTGAAGTAACTATTGGTATATTTTCAAATATTTTTAATTTTAATAAGTGGTTATCATTGCTTACGATAAAGTCAACATTTCCTGTTTTCGCACATTCCAAAATTTTATTATCATCTTGGTCATCTTTTACTATGGATAATTTTTCATTTGGTTCTACCATTTTAACAATAGAAACTAACTTTACTACTGTTCTTTTCATTTCTAAGTTTTTGTTCTTTATTTTTTCCTGCAACTCTTTATAATCTAATACTCTCACAAATTCCTCAATAATTTCTTTTGATAGAACAAGTTCAATTTCTTTCTTTTCAACTCTTTCAATTATTTCATTAGATGAACCGTACCAAAAAGTAGCAGAAATGAGAACATTAGTATCTACGGTAATTTTCATAACTTTTCTTTCCTTACCTTATGAATGAGACTATCAGCTTCTGATTCTTTAAATCCAACTCTTTTTGCTTCTTCTTTTAGCGGTCTAGTTATACTTGCAAAAGTTTCAAAAGTGACTTTTTTCATTATTAATGTATCATCTTCTAATACAAACAAAACTTTCGTTCCTTCTTTTAGACCCATATTTTTTCTTATGTCTGATGGTATCGCTATCTGCCCTCTTGAGCTGATAGTTCCTGTTTCAAGTAGTTCTATTCCCATTAAATCACCTATCTTATTTATAAGATATATCTTGTATTTAAGATTTTTTGTTGTAACTATTTACTTTACAGGGGACACACCGATTTTCGCACTGCCTTCATTTCCGTAGATGTAGCTGCTTCTTATGAAGAATGGCGCAGAAACTATAGGCGCATTTGTCTGCTTCAACGTGAATGGCAATACAATAGTTCTTGCTGATGTTAAGTCAACACTGTTGAGCTGTATCATCAGCACTCTTTCAGTGCCTGCATCGTATTCTTCTGTGAACCAGTTGCATGTAGCGCTGTCTATAAGCGGTAGAGGTTCTGGTTCAGGTGAAGTCGTAGGTGCGATAGTTGTTGCTCTTTTGCATTCATTTCCACTACAGACACCGCTTTCGCAATTCTCTCCACCGCTGTAAGAGCATAGCCCAGCACTGCAACTTCCCCCTTTGTAGTAAACACCAGCTGTGCACTTCGCTCCGCAGTCAGTGTCGCTTACACATTCAAATTTGCATACATCTCCTTCACATACACCACTTGCACAAGCACTGCCACTTCCAATCTCGCAAGTTCCACTTACACACTTTGGCGCATAATATGTGCCACTCTGGCAGGATCCTGCACATTCTGCATCTGTAGAACATTCATTAATAATTATGCTTGTGTCCAAGCACGCAGTTTCATCTCTGCAAAATCCGCTTTCACACGCGGTTCCACCGCTGTAAGAGCATTGAGCGGATGCACAAGTTCCGCTTGAATAAAGCACTCCATCTATGCATTTCGCACCGCAGTCAGAATTTACAGTGCACTCTATTACAGCGAAAGAAAGTTTTTTATTCCAAACTGGTTCCTTAGCAACAATTCCAGCTGAAAGGCCAGTTGCGCCATTACACTCATTTAGATCCAGCACAGTATCTCCGCCTGTGCCGAGTGCAAGATTTGGCACAACGCTTGTTGGGTAGGTTACAGTTACATTTATTTTGCTTCCTGTAACTAAATTTCCTATGCCAACATTAGACAGCTCAAATTCAAGAAGGAAGTCTTTGTCTTTGCCAAGCGTGTAAATTACTGGGCTTTTTATTTTTGATTTTATATTTACAGCGCCCGCAGTGTTTGTTTGATTTAATTGAGACAGCGTTCCACTTTTTACTTGATTGCTATATTCCTCTTGGCTAAATCCTACAATTGACTGGAAAGCGCTTGTTTTGTATTTGTATTGCATTGTGTAAAATATTTCATGTTCATAATAGACGTTTGCAACTTGGTTTTTTGAAGGCGCTTTCAATACGTAAATCAGTTCTACTTCTTCGCCTGGAGCTATTGAAGGTATGCCGAATGAACGGAACGGCTTGTTTATGTTGTCAAGCCATGAAACGCACTGCGCCTGTTCATCTGTTCTGATTTCTGTTTCAGTGTGCTCTTCTCCACACTCAACCATTTTGAATGGCTTTACATTATCTAAACTCACTACTAAATCCTCTGCTTTGTCACCGCCAGCATTGTTTCTTATTATCATAGAAAGATACGCTTCTTCACTTGGCCTGATTCTTTGCACGGAGAAAGACGGCGTTTGTCCTCCGATTGTCGGAACTCCGAAGTATGTTACACCAAGCCCCTGAAATACTGACAATTGTGTTTCCGTTGTTGGTTGAGTTGCAGTTATGCACGCAAAAGTTGCAATTACAAATGCCAAGAGCAAGAATTTTTTATCCACATTTTTCACCTGATACAGTTGCTGTCGTTGTGTACTCATAATTATAGAATGTATCCGCGCGGAATAAAAATGTTCGTCTCAATGTTTCATCAGTGACGGGATAAGGAATATTCAAAGTGCATGCGTATCTTGTAGTTGTTTTTAATCCGCTGATTGCACACTGGTCATATGCTCCTGCAGTTGCCAATTCGTTGCAGAATATCCTTGCATCCTCGGCCTTTATTGCTGAATCCCAACTCGCCAGTTTTTCTGCCTTCAGTGCATTATCAGAACTGTCTAACCAACCAAGAGCTTCATTGCAATTCAAATCGCACCTGTCCTTCTTTGGTTCAAAGTAGCAAGGATCAAATTCGTCTTTGAATACATCGCCCAATGCTACACCCTGCCAATTGCAGTCTTTGCTCTGCAAACTTACTTTGCATAAATTGTAGCCGAGTGATTTCATACTATTACAATCTTCTTTGTCAAGACTCCATTCAGAACAGTCTACACCGCATGAAAAGTGGGAGCCACCGCAGTTGCCGAATTCATTAGGCACCCACAAGTAAATGTCTTTTACATAATTTATTTTTCCTTGTCCTACGTTTATCAGGCCAACAGTTAGAGCTATCTGTGAATCGTCCACATCTAGTATTGGTTGTGTGCCTGCATCAATACTCAATGACGCTCCGCCTATTGAAGTTACAGGTGAAGGTGTGCTGTAAACAGGCGGGTTCAGTATTGCATATTCCTGTTGTATGAATTGCACAGGCAGTAAAGCGCGGGTGTGATAATCTGCTTTTGCGAATGCATCAACATAGCACGTAACTTTTGTTTCGTCAACTACTTTTTTTGCTATGTACATATTTGTGCATGCTATTGAGCGCGGCTGTCCTTCAAATAGCGTTGGTATCGTCTGATCACACAAAAAGCCCTCTCCTTTTACCGGCCACTCCTTCATGATTTCATTGGAGGTTGTTCCTTTCTGGTATATTGCGCCTTCACAGGGATAGAACCCTCTGAAGCTTTTGGTAATATTTGTGCCTGTAGTAAAATTTGCTAAGCCCGAATCCTGACCGCGTGATAATTTAAAGCCAATAGCTACGTCCTTTATTTCAGTTTCTCCTATATTCTCCAGTATTCCTGTGGCGTGGAAACTCGTTGCATCAAAACATGCGCCTGTCGATGGAGTTATCTGCATATTCTTTAATTGGAATGCTACGCTTGGCGGAGCAACTGAAGCTTCGTCGCTTGAAGTGTCCCATATTGCGCTCTGCTGTTGTGAATATTCTGCGAAGTCTGGAAGCGCACGGAAGGTTGACCTTGAACCAGTTCCTGATATTTCAAGCGTTCTTGTTATAGTTGGAAATATTGCTATTACAGAACCTGCAATTAATGGCCAGACATTTTCTATGAAAATTATTATGACGAGATAGATTATCATTAACAATGTGGCGTCTGCTGGCAGTTTTTTTTCTTTCTGGTATTTGATTATCATATAGAAGTCTAATGCGATAGTTATTAGCAGTCCGACTGCAAGAGCCGTAGTACCGCGCGGTATGAAAAAGGAAACAATTTTTGTAATCTGCAGGACTATCAGTCCGCCGACACCAGCTGCTTTGAATATTCCTGTGTGCTGTGTTATGAGCGAGAAGCTGAACACAAGAAGTGCTACATCAAAAAATCCTGTATAGAACCAGATAGCTAAGAATATTATAAGCTCAAGAATGAGCTTGAAAATCTGCGGAACAAAAGTGGCTTCGCTTACTTTTCTTTTTATGAATCCTGGCTCTTCAGGTCCTTTCTTTGTTCCAAGTTCGTTTTTTAAATCATCTAAAATACCCATTCAAATCTACTCCGAAACTATTTTCATAGCTCCTGTTTCAAATCTTCCTTCTGGGCTGAACACTCTTATTGTGTTGTCTTCTTTTACCATAATATCTTCATCTACATCAATAGTTGCCCATCCTTTGAAGCCCACTGGGATTCCTTTGCTTATATACGTCTTGTATTCCGGATAAAATGTTATTCCAATTGTTCCTGGCACTATCGTTCTCTTAATCTCCAGGAATACTGTTGAATTGTCATCTATTTTGGAGGAAGAAGCATCAAATGTGAATGTCTTCACTTCTTTCTCTTTGAATCCGCTTAAGAATTCTAGCGACAATTCAGGTATTTCATAACTGCCGCCATTTCCGGAAGATGCTGTCAATGTATTTGATGCATCAAGTGATAGTCCTTCCTTTGCCTCAATTATTTCTCCGCTTTTTGGCGCTCCTTTGTATAGTTGAACGCCGTTTATTTTTATGGACAATTCACCGTCTGTGTCAGCGTTTGCAACAGCGAAATTAAGTTTTACAGCTTCTGTTTCCTGTTCGCTCTCACTGGCTTCAAACTCTTTTTCTATTGCACTGCTTGAGACATCATAAACTCTGCTTGAGATTAATACATCTCTTACAGTGCATGATTGCGAGAGCCAGAAGGAAAGGCCGTGGTACTGGCATATGAATTTTACTTCATTTGACTTCAGCAGTTTAGCAGGAGATATAATTATTTCTTTTGCTTCATTTGAAAAGCTGTCATCGTAAACAATGTTGTTCACAATAACTCTTAATGATGGGTTGCCTACGCTGGATGACATTCTGTATTTTATTGAGAGATAGTCGCTCGCATTGTTGAAATCATTCAGAGCAAATTTTTTGCGCCCGGAAAAAATGAAATTTGATTCAAGAAGAAATTCGTCTTCAGAGTTAACTGTTGTGTCTATCGCAGAGCTTGAAACTTTTACGTCGCTGAATTTTAGAGCGCCTAATTTGTCTTCTGCAGTTCCGCCTATTATTCCTACTGTGAAACTTGCTATTATCTTTTCGTTTCCAGCTGGTGGCTGTGTTGTTGTTCCCTGCGTAAAGTCGCAGAACCCTAAGAAGCACAATCTTTCAGATGGTATTACCCACATGACGTAGAATACAAACAGCACCATAACTGCTAAAATGATTATAGGAACTGCATTTCCTGGTTGTCCTGGCATAAAGACAAGTAATCACAGACTATATATAATATTTTTGTTGCAGAGGTAATATGAATTTTGAAGGCATACCAAAGGACATTCTTGAATGTTTGGAGAAAGAAGGTATAAGCGAACTTAGACCGCCTCAAGTAATGGCAATACATTCCGGGCTGTTTGAAAGTGAAAACCTTATGATATCCGCTCCAACAGCCAGCGGAAAAACTTTGATTGCAGAAATGGCTGTTCTTAACAATATAGTAAATAAAGGCGGCAAGGCGGTTTACTTGTGTCCGCTTCGCGCGCTTGCTTCAGAAAAATACGAGGAATTCCAAACTAAATACAAAAACATAAAGACTGTTCTTTCCATAGGCGACTTTGATTCCCGCGACTCTTATCTTCACGAATATGATTTGATAGTGACCAGCAACGAGAAGCTTGACTCTTTGTTGAGGCACGGCATAGATTGGATAAGAAAAGTAAAGGTTGTAATTGTTGATGAGGTGCATTTGATAAACGAAATTGAGCGCGGGCCAACGCTTGAAGTTCTGATAACAAGGCTTAAGCTTCTTTTGCCAGCTGCGCAGTTTATTTATTTATCAGCTACTGTGAAGAACAGCGAGGAGCTGTCTTTATGGTTGGATGCTAAATTAGTAAAGTCCGACTATCGCCCTGTGGAACTAAAGCACGGCACTTTGTTGAAAGATACACTGCACTTTAATGATGGCAAGGCTGTAAAAATGCCGGATGAAGAGCCTGAAACAAGCATTTTATACAGCACTTTGGATATGAATAAGCAGTGCATATACTTTTTGAGTTCCCGCAGAAATGCAGAATCGTTGGCAACTAAGCTTTCTAACCACACTAAATTAAAGAGTGATGAAAAAATAGAGCTGGAGAAGTTGTCAAAATTAATTCTGCATGCGCTGGAATCTTCCACAGAGCAATGCGAGAAACTATCAAGTCTTGTAAAAAATGGCGTGGCTTTTCACCATGCTGGTCTTGTAATGAAGCAGAGAACAGTAATTGAAAGCGCATTTAAGAAAGGGCTTATCAAGTGCATATGCGCCACGCCGACTCTTGCGCTCGGCGTAAATCTTCCTGCATTCCGCGTAGTTGTGCGCGACTTGAAACGATTTTCAAATTTTGGAATGGATTGGATATCTACTTTAGAATATCATCAGATGGCGGGGCGCGCAGGCAGACCTGCTTTTGACAAAGAAGGGCAGGTAATCACAATAAGCAAAACAGAGGCTGAAATGGAAGAAATAGTTGAAAGATTCGTCAACGGCGAGATTGAAGAGTTATACTCAAAGCTTTCTGCTGAAGATGTTCTAAGAAGACATGTCCTCGCCCTGATTACAGACTTGTTCGTTCGCACAGAAGAAGACCTGGTGAAATTTTTCAAAAAAACATTCTGGTCTTTTCAATACTCGTTTGACGAAGGCCTGAATCTGAAACTGAAACGCGTACTGCACGAGCTTGAATCATGGGGATTTGTGAAATACAATAATAACTCTTACTATTCAACGCCTATCGGGAGAAGAATCTCTGAACTATACATAGATCCTTTGTCTGCTCACACTATCATAGATGCATTTGATAATATGCGCGGTTCGCTCACAAATGAAGTGTCTTTTCTGCATTTGATAAGCACCTGCATAGAGATGCGCCCTCTTGTTTCAGTGGCTCCCAAACATTATCCTGAAATAAGCGCGCAGTTAAGCGAATACGGACATTATCTTGCATTGGAAGAGCCTAATCCTTACGATATTGAGTATGAAAAATACGTGCAATCATTTCGCACCGCAATGATGTTCTACGAATGGATAGGCGAGAATGACTATGAGTATCTGGATAAGAAATATAACATACCTCCTGGAATTTTACACAACATGCTCTTGAATTCCGAATGGCTTCTGCATTCAATTTACGAATTGGCTAAAGTATACGATCTTAAGGAAAAATTGCCTGAAATTTCCGAGCTTCAGCTAAGAATGAAGCACGGCGTGAAAAGAGAATTGTTAGAGTTAATCTCTCTGAGAGGAATAGGCCGTGTGAGAGCAAGGAAATTATTCAACAACAAGATAAAAGGGATAGCTGATGTAAAGAATGCGGACTTCAACGTTCTATCCGCTATACTGGGGCAGAAAATTGCAGAGAAAGTCAGAGCACAGTTAGTATGACTATTACAGCTAAGATGACCCAGCAGAGCCAGTATAAAATCTGCCAGAAGGAAGACACTTTCTCTTTTTTGTGCACTTTATACATTCCCAAACTGTGGAGAAGCGCGCCAAAAATTATAATCAGCGCAGCATAGCCATTAAAATAGTTTGACAGCAGTGTACCTAAGCCAAATGCAAGTATAGCAGCGCCGAAGAGAGACGCATTACTCTCTATCTTAGTTGGTTTCATTTTGAGTATATCTAAGGATAAGACGGAATTTAAGACTTTAGCTGAAAGATTTAAAAAGGGTTTTCTCTTAACTTCAGGAATGACGAAATACATATTTGATGGGGAAGGCGTATTGTACGAGCCTATATTGTCAAACATACTTCGTGAATATTGCAGCGAACCCAAGATAATGAAAGCATTTTTTAAGAATGCCGTTGGTGTCGTTGAATACAGCTCTAAGCGAGTTATTGAACTCTTTACCAACAACCGCCTTTTTTTTGATGACAAATTTTTGACTTATTACAATATTACTGAGGCATTAGTAAATGAATTATCAGATTTTGAGAAAAATTCTTTTTGCGAGAAGTACATAATGACTGCTAGAGTAAAATATGTTCTGAGAAAATTCCCAGAAGATGCAGATTTGAATATAGTTACAAATGGCGTATCCACTATTGTCAGCAAAGCATTAGCAGGCAGGTTTTCCGTTTTCACGTCCAATGATAAAGTAGAGACAATAAGCGCTTTATCAAAGCATTCTGACAAAATTATTTTTATTTACGAAGGCCTGAATGACAGAAATGTTGCGAAATTGAAAAATGTTGAGGCGATTGCAGTAGAGCCGATAAATTATCTTGCAAGCCAAATTGGGTGCGGAACGCCGAAAGAGAAAAAACCATTCAGAGAAACTATTGACTCGCTTATTGAGTAAGATATTTATACTCTGTTTTAATCTTCTTAACGATGGGCGTATTTGACTTTTACTTCAGCAATTACAGGAAGCTTGTATTTATCCCGCTTTTTGTAATTTTATTAGCGTCAGTCGTGAATATAAACCAGAAGTTAGCCACAGGAAGCTTTTTCATAAAGGACGTAAGCTTGAGCGGAGGAACAGTCATTACTTTTCAAACAGGCGAGAAAATTTCAGAACTGGAAACTAAAATTTCCGCTGTTTTTGAAGCGGATGCAGTTGTCCGCGAACTGAAAGACGCGCTGACGCAGTCATTTATAGGGTATGAGATTCAGATAGGCAAAGAATTGGAAAGAAATTTTGCATTTGACAAATTGTCGGAAGCGGTAGGCTTTCAGGTGGACAAGGAAAATTCCAACTTCGGACTTCAGAGCTCGATTATAGCTTCATCATTTTTTAAGGATGCTTTAAAGGCGTTTGCCATAGCTTTTATTCTAATGGGTTTTGTAATGGTGTACTATTTCAAAAATCCAGTACCTGCTTTTACTATCCTGCTTTCTACAGTTGCTGACGTTATATGCATCATAGCAGTCTTGAATCTGTTTGGCATCCGCTTTGGAATGACAAGCATTGCCGCCCTGTTGATGATTATTGGCTTTTCAACCGACTCTGACATACTTCTTTCTACGTATATGATGAAGCGCCGCGACGATGATTTGAAATCAAGAATGAAGCGAGCGATATTGACAGAGTTTACTATTGAGCTTGCAGCTTACACATCTTTCGGTGTTATGTTCATTTTCTCAAATGTTGATGTTATAAGACATATAGCCCTTATTCTTTTACTTGGAACAATTTTTGACTCAATAAATACCTGGCTGTTGTCAGCAGGCTTGCAGAGAAGATATATGGAGGCGAGGACGAAATGAAAGAATTTCTAAGAGAGTATCGTCTATTGTTAGTGATTTTAGCGCTGGTATTTTCCATATTAACCATAAAGCCAAATTTTTCAGAGGGCGTAAAAATTGTCGGCGTTTCCACACCCGCCAGCGATTGTGTTAGTGTTGGCAGTGTGCTGAATAGAGTGGACAATACCCCCATAAGTAACTTATCTGATTATAATAGTGTTATATCCAGCATACAATCTAGCGCCCCTGTTAGATTCCATACCACTACAGAAGTAATTCCTTATCTTTATTATACGCAGGAAACGTGCGCTTTCATAACCAGTTCTGTTGGCAATAGAACTTATACAGGCGTGCGCGTGGATGAAATAAGCCCTGTGAATTTTGAATTCGGAACAGAAATAGTGGGCGGAGTAAAAGTATTGCTTAAGCCGGAAAAAGAGCTTACACCTGATGAAGTGGAGCTCACAAAGAATGTACTCAATGAAAGGCTGAATGTATACGGCCTGAAAGAAATACCAATCTATTATGTTAAAGATTTTAGCGGCAATCCATTCTTTAGAATTGAATTCGCGGGAATAGGGGAAGAGCAGGTAATCTCCTTACTGGAAGATGAAGGCGTATTTGAAGCGAAGATAGGCGATGAAATAGTATTCACAGGAAACGATATAAAAAGCATATGCGTCTCTGGGGTTGAATGCTCTGCTATTGTCACACCTGTAGGCGATGCTTCCGGTACTCTATTCTACAGGTATTCTCTTGAGATTAAATTATCTGAAGACGGGGCTAAAAAATTTGCAAATGCAACTTCAAAATTATCTGAAGTCGGTGCAGGACCAGACTGCCAGTTGAATGAAACAATAAACTTTTTCATAGACAGCATTCCTATGGACGGCGGGCAACTCTCTATTTCTTGCGCGCTCAAGGGCATAGCTGAAACAAGTCCTGTTATAAGCGGTTCTGAAGGAACGCAGGAAGAAGCATTCAAGGAAATGAAACGAATGCAGGCGCTTCTGCAGTCAACTAAACTGCCTGTGAAGTTAAATATGGTAAGAACGGAGTCTATCTCTTCTTCTTTAGGAAGCGCATTCACATCAAATATTATTGTAGTCTTCCTTTTGTCTATACTCGTTGTTGATTTGGTTATAGCAATAAGATACAAGACGCTGAAAATTGTTATTCCAATAGTTGCAATTACTTTGTCAGAGATAGTAATAACACTTGGAGTTGCCAGCGCGTTGAAGTGGACCATAGATTTTGCTGCAATAGCGGGTATAATAGCGAGTGTCGGCACAGGAGTTAGCGACCAGATTATAATGACAGACGAAGTTATACGCGGAGAGAAAAATATTCAAGTGAGGCACAAAATAAAGAAGGCTTTCTTCATTATAGTTGCGTCCTTTATAACCTCTTTAGCTACGATGCTTCCGCTCGCCTTTGCCGGCGCAGGAATATTGCGCGGCTTCGCCATAACTACTATAATAGCAACCAGCGTCGGCATCTTGATAACAAGACCTGCTTACGGAAGACTAGCAGAAATTATGCTTAAGGGATAATTAACGAAAGGAATAATAAACTTAATATCTCCCAAAGTAAATTAGAAAGAGTGAGATAAAATGAAAAACTTAGCAGAATTTCAGAGAAAGTTGTCTAAACATAAAGGTTATCTGGAAAAAAATTATAATGTTGGGTATATTGGTATATTCGGCTCTTTTGTTAGAGGAGAACAGAAAAAAACAAGTGATATTGATATTTTAGTTGAATTCAGAAAACCAATAGGTCTTTTCAAATTTATTGAGCTTGAAGAATATATCGGTAAAGTTTTAGGTATGAAAGTAGACCTGGTTTCAAAAAAAGCTCTAAAGCCATATATAGGACAGCATATCTTAAGAGAGGTAGTAGCTATATGAAAAAGGATTATCGAGATTATGTAAATGATATACTGGAATCCATTGTTGATATCGAAAACTTTGTAAAAGGTTTTAGTTTTGGGAAATTTAGTGAA
>CAYMQE010000013.1:13815-14950 GCA_964392695.1 Candidatus Woesearchaeota archaeon
TTCAATAGAAGCAGAATGATATAAATTGAGTACAGAAAAAATTAAGAAAGAATACCCAAATATTCCATGGAAAGAAATGGCAGGAATGAGGGATAAGCTGATCCATGAATATCATGGAGTGGACATTGAAATTGTCTGGGCAGTTATAACTGAAGAATTACCTTCTATAAAACCACAAATTGAAAAAATTGTAAAAAAGATGTTATAATTACTTTTTCTTAAACAACGGCAATATATCTCTGCTGGAAATTTCTTTCTTGCGGGGCTTTATCTTGATGATAACAAGGTACATTATCAGCCATATTACAACAAAACTTACAAATAGTATTGCTCCGCCGGTGCCTGTGAACTTCGTTAGGAATATAGCCATAACCAGAGACGCTATTACAGAAGCGGATTCTATGCTCAAAAGCCCTTCAATCTTTCTTGATTCTATTGATTCCTGGAACGACAGCCTTGCTTCTGAAGCATCGTCAACGTTTTCTATATAATTGCTTAGAAGCCCCCATAGTGTCTGTATATACTCCCAATCCTGAGCTATCCTGTAGAAAGCGCCGTCCAGATCAAGGACATTTCTCAAATTTTTATTCACACTGGTTTTCTGGTAACTTTCCAATTTTCTGTCGTAATTTATTTTCATCTGCTGAATTTTTGAAAGGCTTTCGCCAATATCCTTTTTCAGCAGGTCAAAACCAAATACTGCTTTTTTCAAATCCGACAAGCCGATAGACTCTTCCAGCAAATCCACTATTTTGTCCGCATCATGGTAATACACAGACATTTTATCCATCATTCTATAGAGAAAGGAAGAAACGCAGGCAGTGTAGTTGAAATAGCGAACTTCCTCTGTGATTCTTTCATCTCCAATTACGTAAAGCATTGACTTTCCATTGAATTTCTCTCTTACGTCATAATAGACTTTATATCCGCCTGCTATTTTCATTGGCAGGTCAGTCTTTACATTTAGTCTGGAAAAAACAGCGGTAGAGAATATCAAAGGCAGTACTTCATTTTTTATTTGCTTATACGTGACGCTATGAGATTTCTTTATTATTTTCTTTAGTATACTCTCCCTGGCATCCGCTATCGCTTTTTCAACATCGTTGACATTCTCAAAAATCAGTTCGTATTGCCC
>CAYMQE010000014.1:0-13547 GCA_964392695.1 Candidatus Woesearchaeota archaeon
TTTGTTTTCTAAATCTTCAAGAATTATCTGTGCTGTTCTGGGGCTTATTTTAAGCAATCTCTCAACTTCTCTTATGTAATATTCTCCATCAAATCCATTTGTAAATAAGGAGATGATTTGTAAGCCATTTTCAGTAATGTTTATTTTATTATACATATGTATTATTTAGAATACATCTACTATTTAACTCTTTCGCTTACTTATTTAGAGAAAATCTTCTTTTGAGAAGCAAAAAATAACGTAAATCACAATGATTGATACTCCACTTTCTAATTCATTGTTAAATAACCTTTTTAAAAGAGCAATTTATCTAAAAATAGATGGATACGAGTTATAATTTCAAAGCTATTGAAAAGAAGACAGAGGAGTACTGGAAGACGATAGAAGGCAAAATAAAGAATTCTTTCAACTACGAAAAAGGAAAGCCTATATTCTCCTTCCTTGAGGGGCCTCCAACAGCAAATGCTCCGCCGGCTGTGCACCACGTAGAGGCTCGTGTTTACAAGGATATTTTATGCAGGTACAAATATATGAACGGCTTTACAGTGCCAAGAAAGGGCGGATGGGACTGCCACGGCCTGCCAGTTGAAGTGCAGGTTGAGAAGAAATTAGGACTTGCCACAAAAAAAGATGTTGTCAATTATGGAATAAAAAATTTCATTGATAGATGCAGAGAAGACGTGTCAACTTTCATAAATGAGTGGGTCAAATTCTCCAAAAAACTCGCTTACTGGGTAGACTATGACAACGCATATGTAATGATGAGCAATGAATTCATTGAAAGCGTATGGTGGTCGTTGAAGGAAATTTTCAATAAAGGCTATCTATACGAAGGCTTCAAAGTAGTTCCTTACTGCCCTCGTTGCGAAACGCCATTAAGCAGCCACGAAGTTGCTTTGGGTTACGATGATGTAACAGAAGAAGCTGTAACAGTGAAATTCAAATTAAAGAATGAAGACGCATACCTTTTGGTTTGGACGACAACACCATGGACGCTTCCTTCAAATATTGCAATAGCTGTTGCTCCAAATGTTGAATATGTTTATGTTGATAACAAGTACATTATAGCAAAAGAGCTCGCAGGCAAATACTTCCCTGACGCAAAAGTTACAAAGAGGATAAAGGGAAAAGAGCTGGAAGGCAAAGAATACGAGCCGATATTCAACTACTTTGTCGGAAAGCTTGACAAGCCCGCATGGAAAATAATTCTAGCTGACTATGTAACAACAGAAGAAGGAACAGGATTAGTGCATCAGGCTCCAGCTTTCGGCGAAGATGACTACGACGCAATAAAATCAAAAGGCATGGCGTTTGTAAATCCGGTGAACAAAGACGGAACTTTCACAGATGAAGTAGCTGACTTCAAAGGAATGAAAGTCAAAGACGCCGACCCAAAAATAATAGAATGGCTGAAAGAAAAAGGCTATTTGTTCAAAAAAGGAAAAGTGACTCACACTTATCCATTCTGCTGGCGATGCAAGACTGCTTTATTGTACTACGCAATAGACACGTGGTTCATAAAGATGAGTCAGTTCAGAGAGAAATTGATAAAGAATAATGAAAAAGTAAATTGGTATCCGGAGCATATAAAATACGGGCGCTTCGGTGAATGGATAGCAAATGTAAAAGACTGGGCGCTGAGCAGGTCAAAATTCTGGGGCATCCCATTGAATATATGGGAATGTAGCAAGGGCCACCAAAGAGCGATAGGAAGCATAAAAGAATTGGAGGAATTTGCCGGCAAGTTAAAAGATGTAGACCTGCACAAGCCGTATATAGACAATGTAAAAATAAAGTGCGACAAATGCAGTTCGTTAATGACCAGAGCGCCGGATGTAATAGATGTGTGGTATGACAGCGGCGCAGCTAGTTTCGCGCAGTATCATTATCCTTTTGAGAATAAGGAACTGTTTGAAAAAATGTTTCCATACCAGCACATAGCAGAAGCAATAGACCAGACACGAGGCTGGTTCTACACACTGCTCGCTGTTTCTACACTGCTATTTGACAAGCCTGCTTACACTGGCGTAATTTGCGCCGGACATTTAATAGATGAAAAAGGAGAAAAAATGAGCAAGAGCAAGGGCAATATAATAAACCCATGGGATGCTTTTGAAAAAGTCGGTGTAGACGCATGCAGGTTGCAGATGTGCGTTCAAGCTCCTGGAGACACAAAGAAATTCGGCTATGGCTCCATAAACAGCGAAGTAATGCCGTTCCTAAATGTCTTGTGGAATGTAGGAAGATTTGCAGATGATATGAAGAATGTAAAAAAAGATGACAAAAAATTAGCTAAAGAAGACAGCTGGCTGTTGTCCAAAGTAAATACAGTTCAGATATTATACGAAGAAGCGATGGAAAAAAGAGAATACGACAAATGCTACGCTATAATGAAAGACTTTGTTCTTAATGATTTATCAAGATGGTATATAAAATTGATAAGAGACCGCGGGTTGAAAAAAGACCCTGCATTAAAATACACTCTTGACTATGCGCTGAACAGAATAGCGTCTTTGTTAGCGCCTTTCGCGCCTTACTTTGCGGAGTATTTGAATCTGGAAATTTTAACCAACAAAGAGAGCATTCATTTCTCCGGCTGGCCAAAGATTGAGAAAAGCAGAATAGACAAAAAATTGGAGGAGAATACTGCATTAGCGCGGGAGATTGTAA
Organism: Candidatus Woesearchaeota archaeon; assembly: GCA_964392695.1. Lineage (GTDB taxonomy): Archaea > Nanobdellota > Nanobdellia > JAFCGN01 > JAFCGN01 > CAYMQE01. Next base: position 2,671 of record CAYMQE010000014.1, read on the forward strand.
GTGCTATATTGTACGCCAGAGACAAAGTCAGCATAGGTGTAAGATGGCCGTTGAGCAAAGCAACTGTAGTTGCTTCAAACAAAGAAGCTGTAAAGGAATTCAAGAGTATAGTACTTGAGCAGACAAACGTAAAAGAAATTCTATTCGCTGACGATTACCCTGCTGGTGTAAAAGTAAAAGTTCGCGTGAACTACGCCAGCTTATCAAGATTCAAACAAGACATACCAAAAATAGTTGAGAAGCTGTTTAAATCAGACGGAAAATTAGTAAGAAAGAGTTTTGAAAAGTCAGGCAAATATTTAGTTGATAAATTTGAAATAAAGCCTGAAGACGTTTCGTTTGAAATAGAAACACCTAAACAATTAGTAGCAGGAGAATTTCCAGAGGGCATTGTATACTTAGACACTGAAATGACGCCGGAGCTGGAAGCAGAAGGCTATTCGCGTGAATTAGTCAGAAACATACAGGACTTAAGGAAGGAGAACAATATGGAGCGCGGTGAAAAAGCTTTTGTGAAGATAAATTCAAGCAAGAAATTTGAAAATATGCTCAAGAAGAATTTGGACTACGTGCAAAAGACAACGAACAGCAAAGTTGAGTTTACATCTTCAAAAGCAGGCAGGCAGTTCAAAATAAGAGATGAAGAGATAACTATTGCGACACAGATTTTGACTCAATAGAAATAGCTATTGCTAAATCCAGCGCATGATCTAATGTATCTACGCAAAAATCAGACATCTTCTTTATTGCTGCATGGTCGTGCAAATTTCCTTCCTGCTCCATAATTGTAATTATATATTTTCTATATGCATATGCAACACCAAACCAAAGCAGAGTTTCTATGGATATTTTTGTAGCTCCGAGAAAATTTGCTATATAGATATCGCAATCAAATGGACTGTTCGCGTCCAAGATGCGCTTTCCGCTTAACCTTTCTCTTGCGTAATCCCTCCATTCAGAGGAGTAATTTGGCCCAGCCAAATAAACAAACGTCACATTGTAACACTTAGTCCCAAGAATTTATTCGCGCACCTTCTTAATTCTTCAAAAGGAACGACAGCGCCGTGAATGTAAATACCCGGTTTTGATTCAATAACCTCAAATGGCACTTCTAATTCTGATAATATCATTTTTTCATATTCTACATTGACAACCTTGTCCGTGCTGAAAAGCACGGCATTGATGTTATGACATTTCAAATAATTTCCAGCTTTTTCAACAAAAGATTTATTTTCAAAATCGTCTCTTGCTAAAAAAGGTTTTAATTGGTCAATTGGCACACCCAAAAAATTCTTTTTTAGGTGATATTCCTGCATTGTACTATAGATGGAACAAAGGTATTTCATTAAGCTGGTAAGCGAGGAATAGCCAAACCAAGGCACCAGCATGAGAACATTTGACGGTTCAGAAACCTTCTCCAAGGCGCTAATAGTAGTAGAAGCGCTTATGCTCATTGGAATTACACATTTCGGCTGTTTATTATTCAGCAGGTCAGTTATTGTTTCTACCTCGTAATCAAAATTATAATAGAGCCCGTGCGACAAAACAAGCACAGGGTCTGGCAAAAAGCCGGTTTTTAGGGCGTCACCAACACGGCTAACCTTATGTTTGTCAAACATTCCGAGTAAAATTATGGTTTGATAATCAACTCCATTTTCAAGAAAGACTTTTGAATCTCTAAAATTATAGTAGTCAATAGTTACTTCATTAAGGCTTTCTTCAAGTCCTAGCACGTATTATTTTATAATACCTCTAAATAAAAATGTAACTCCTCTCCTTCTATTGAAAGCTTATAAAGAATGAGCAACAAAGTGCTTATAAAAGAGAGTTAAGTAAAAAATAAGGAGAGCCCAATGTTCCAAAAAGAATACAACATAGAAAATGTCGTCGCAAGCGCAATTCTATACACACAAATACCATTGGAAAAACTGGCAACAAAGCTCACAAACACTGAATACAACCCAGAACAATTTCCAGGTCTTGTATTGAGACTTAAGAAAAAAACTATAACAGCATTAGTATTTAGCAGTGGTAAAATAGTCTGCACTGGCGCAAAAAGCGTAAAAGACGTTAAGGAAGGCGTTGATTTGATAATCGGCGAACTTAAAGTTGCCGACGTGGAAGTTACAAAAAAACCTACAATAAATGTGGAAAATATGGTAGCTTCTGGCAATTTGCATGGAAAACTAGACTTGACAAAACTCGCTTTCAAGCTGAAAACTGCAGAATACGAACCAGAAAGATTTCCAGGACTGGTGTATAAAGTGCCGGACTCGCATATAACTTTCCTGCTATTCGGAACTGGAAAAATAGTGTGCACAGGCGCAAAAAATGACAAAGAGATAAGCGACGCCATGGACGACTTGATAATAGAACTTCAAAGAGTAATAAAAAAGAAATAATAGATAATCTCTTCTTATTTTCATTTAGATAGGTGCCACTATGGAGGCTAAATTAGTAAAGGATGAGTTCCGTAAATTTATGGAAGAAGATTATAAGAAAAAATTAGCTCTAGCGATAAAAACCGGCAGAAAATCCTTGACTATAGATTTCAAAGAACTTGCTCTGTCAAAACCAGAATTATCTGAAGAGCTATTGAATGAACCAGAAAGTATAGTAGAACTATTCAAAGATGTGCTGTCAGAATTCAACAGCGATATTAACATATACCCGCGCGTCATAAATCTGCCGGAAGACAAAAAGATTTCAATAAGGGATATACGCGCTAAACATATTAGCTACTTAATTGCTATTGAAGGGCTTGTAAGACAGGCAAGCGATGTAAGGCCAGTAAGCAAAAAAATAATTTTTGAGTGTCCTGCGTGCGCACAGATGATAGAGGAAATACAGGGCAGGCAGGAAATGAAAAAGCCAACGCACTGTCCAAACTGCGGACGGCGCGGAGTATTCAACATAAAAAAGAATGCTATGGAAGATACACAAAGATTAGTTATTGAAGAAATGCCGGAAATGCTTGATGGAGGCTCCCAGCCTAAAAAAATAAGTGTGTTCCTAGAAGGAGACTTGGTGGATCCAGACATAGTAAAGAAAAATGCTCCAGGAAGCAAAATAAAAATCAACGGTGTAGTAAAGGACACTCCAATTTATACACAAACAGGAGCGATAACACCGCGATATGATCTTCTCATAGAAGCAAACAATACAGAGTCTGTAGAAGAAGAATATACAAATTTAGAAATAACAGAGGAAGACGAGAAAAAGATAAAAGAGCTTGCATTAGATAAAGAATTATTCAGCAAATTAATCGCCAGCATAGCGCCGACTATAATGGGCCATGAAAAAATAAAACTCGCGATTGCACTGCAAGTATTCGGCGGCGTAAGAAAGATAAGATCAGACAACACGACAGTAAGAGGCAATATACACGTAATTCTTGTAGGAGACCCGGGTGTGGCAAAATCCCAACTTTTAAAATACGTAGCTAAAATTTCGCCTAAGGCAAGGTATGTTGCAGGAACCGGCTCTACAGGACCTGGACTTACTGCAACTGTTGTTAAAGATGAATTTCTCCGAGGATGGAGTCTTGAAGCAGGCGCTCTAGTGCTGGCAAATGGCGGAACGTGTTGTATAGATGAAATAGACAAAATGAGCCAAGATGACAGGGTAGCGATGCACGAAGCTATGGAGCAGGAAACAGTAAGCATAAGCAAAGCAAATATACAGGCAACGCTACGCGCAGAAACTACAATACTCGCAGCTGCAAACCCAAAGTTGGGAAGATTTGATCCTTACGAAACTTTAGGAAAGCAAATAGACATGCCACCAACACTGCTGAACAGATTTGACTTAATTTTCACAATAAGCGATGTTCCATCTGTTGAAAAAGACACAAAGATAGCACAGCATGTATTTGATGTAATCACCGATCCTAATTCTAAATTAGCGCCAATTGAACCCAATTTATTCAAGAGATATGTTGCCTACGCAAAACAAAATGTAAAGCCCAAGTTAAGCCCGGAAGCTCGGGAAGAAATAATGAATTTCTATGTCAACTTAAGAAACAAAAAAACTGAAGGAGACGGCGGAGTCCGCGCCATACCAATTTCAGCGCGACAGCTGGAGGGGATGATAAGACTAAGCGAAGCGAGCGCGCGCATAAGATTAGATAGAATAGTAAGCAGAGCCGATGCGATACGCGCCGTTGATTTGATGAAGTGGTGCCTGAGAAAAGTCGGTGTAGATCCAGACACAGGGGAACTTGATATAGACAGAATAATAAGCGGAATAACTTTCACGCAAAGAGACAGGATAACAAGGATAAAAAATGTTATAAATAGTTTAGAAACAAAATTCGGCGGGATCATACCAATAGCTGAAATTCTTAATTCCGCTGAAGCAGAAGGAATAGAAAAATCAAAAGCAGAAGAGATAATTGAGAAAATGCGCAGGGATGGAGAAATTTTTGAGCCTAAGCATGGCGAAATAAGAAAAATGCCGAGGTAGAACATGCATACAGGAAGATTAACTGCAACATTCGAGTACATAGCGAACATAGCTCCTACTGAAGAAGCAAAAAGAGTGCGCATAATTGGAACTGTAATTAAAAAATTTGTTGCGCCTGATGAAAAATACTCTTTTATCATTGTTGATGATGGAACAGAAACTATACGCGCAAAATCTTTCGGCGGTAAATTGTTAGACGGTTTCACCGAGGGGGATTTTATACAACTAATTGGGATGGTAGTAATATCCAGAGAAGAAGAGATATACATCAAACCGGAAATAGCCTCAAAATTGAGCGCCAATGAATTCTATTTCCTTAAGATACAAATGAAAAAAAGCGACAATAATATCTTGGAATTTCTGAGAAAAAATCCGAAGAAAACAACTGAGGATATATGCTCTGCGCTGAAAATTTCTGAAGCGCAATGCATTGAAGCATTAAAGTTTCTTCTTGAAGAAGGTGTTATATACGAGCCGTCAAAAGGAAAATACGCGGTAGCTTAATGATTTGAAAATCTTTCAGCTGAATTTCTATACAAAAACAAAAGTGGTCTTAGCAGAATATGCAGACGTTCTGCAGAATAAAGACCGGAGTTAAATTTTGAATCTTCCATTGCATTTTTACCGAAATCACATTGTGTATAGCCGTCAACGATATATAAAAATTCATTTTCAGTTGTCCACGCTCTCAAAGTGCCTAGTCCGAACCCGGCAACCCACATATTCGGATACGTCCATCTGGAATGCTCAAAGTCAGCGGCAAATATTCTGCCATCAATAGTTCTCCCAAAATTTTCTATCTTTGTATCAACTAAATGCGCGCCTAATGAATCAAGCTCTGCAAGAGCGTAGCCTATGTCAAAAAATTCATATTCTTTCCATTTTGAAGCGTTAACTATACCATCTATGTTCTTGGTGCATAAAATTTTAGTAGGGCGTGTATATTCATCAATTATCCTTGGCAGAATAGTTTCAGTTTTATCTTCAAGGCGCTTAAGAGTAAGATATTCATTCCAAAAAGCTAAGTTATTGTCTATTGTATACAGCCCATCAGGATGCGTATTCACCGTTCGCGTTATGAAATTAATTACCTGCCACTTTCTTTCTCTATGGAAATCATATAGTTTAATTCTACCTACTCCATAATGGGTGTTCATCAAATAGGTTCTTGTTATGACGCCGTCCCCTTTGCGCTCCATAAATTTTATGTTGAACATCACATTTTATAAAGTTTTATAAAGCGACATAAAATAGCAATTCTCATGGATTATAAAGAGATGCTCGCAAGAGCGCGGTCGCAACTGCCGGAGCATGTATTTGAAAAAGCTAGATTTGAAATTCCGAAAGTAGCAAGTATAGTAGAGGGTAAGAAGACTATAATAACAAACTTCACCAAAGTATGCGATACTATACAGAGGGAAGAAAAAGACGTTCTGAAATATTTGAGCAAAGAGATGGCGTCACCTGCTGAAATATCAAGCGGTGGAAGAGCGACTTTTACGGGAAAATTTTCTTCAGGGCAGATAAACTCAAAGCTGGAAAAGTATATCTCTGGCTATGTATTATGCCAGGAATGCGGCAAGCCAGATACTAAATTAATAAAAGAAGACAGGATTTCTTTCGTAAAATGCATGGCATGCGGCGCCAGGCATCCGGTGAAAAAATGATACTAAAAGTTCATGGAATAAGATTTCGCGGTATGAAAGAGACTATAGTGTGCGTATGCGACGATGAGCATATAGGCAAGACGTATTCTGAAAATGGAAAGGAATTATTCGTCAATGCAAGATTTTACAACGGCGAAAAAAAGAGTGTGGAAGAAATAAAAAAAGAGCTTAAACAAGCTTCTATAATGAATTTCGTCGGTGCGGAAAGCGTCGGCTTGGGCATTGATGAAGGATATGTAGATGCAGAGAATGTAGTAGAAATTCAAAAAATTCCGCACGCACAAGTTGTTTTTATGAAAAATTTCGCTTGATAGGTAGTTTTTTAACCACGCATAAGAGCTTACAGGTAATGGAAGAAGAGCAACATGAAGAAATAATAAGAGTAAGAATGCCAAGAAACGCAGAAGTCTTTGGCGTAGTTGATAAACTGCTCGGAAGCGCAAGAATGTATGTTAAATGTTCTGACAGTAAGATGCGCCTGTGCAGAGTTCCAGGCTCGCTGAAAAGAGCTATGTGGGTAAAATTAAATGATGTTGTAATAGTCAGGCCATGGGAAGTTGAGGGCAATGAAAAGGGGGACATTATACATACTTATCAAAGGAGCCAAGTTGACTGGCTTAGAAGAAATGGGCATTTAAAGACGCTGGAAGAAAATTTTTAAATTATAGTATCATCGCAAATCTTTTTGTTCAATATACCTTCTGCACAGAGATAGCCGCTCTTCACAGCGGATTCCATACACTGCGGTAAATTCTGAACAGTCCAGTCCCCGGCAATGTAAAGATTAGTGATGCCGGAGCGATCAGCCATTCTATATTTTCTCATACCTACTTTAGGCGCATAAATTACATAGGGTATCCTATGCACATCCCAATGTTTTAATTTTGCATCAAAATTCGGAATAACTCGCTTTATTTCTTCAAAAGTCTCCTTGATTATTTCTTCATCAGTCAACTTACTATGCCTTTTGCTGTAAATTATGTTGCTCGTTATAAATGAATAGTTTCTATTTCCACTATATATGTTACTCAAATCATAAAAATCTGTGTTCAGACGGCTTTCAACTAAAGCCCAGAATTTTTTGTTAGTTATTTTTCTGTCAAACCAAAGATTCACCGAGATATAAGGCACACCCACAAAGTTGCTAAGCTCTTTGAAAATATTTCTTGGCAGCAGCTTACGAAGGTCAACGGGTGTAGACGTTGAAACATAGATGTCTGCGCGGATTTTCTTTCCATTCTTAAGCAGTAAATATTCAACCTTTTTGTTTTTAATCGCAATTTTTTTAACTTCTGCGTCCAGCGATATATTCTCTTTGCCTATATACATTTCAGCATTTTTTGTGTAAATGTCACCCAAACCAAATTTTGAAAATCCAAATTTTCTGTTTTTAAGGCGCATCCAAATTCTTAATAATTTTAAAAATTCAGTTGCTGAGCATATTTCAAGAGGGACATTCAGCAAAGAAATGACAAAAAATCGCCACCACTTTTCTATAGCCCCATCTTTAACACCATTGTTTTTCAAAAAAGTATAAGCAGAGGTATCATCAAGTTTATTAATTTCTTCAAATGATAGTAAAAAGAGTTTTCGTATCAAATTCAAATTGCTTAGTTTTTCCGGCCAACTTAAAATTTTATCACTAATCATCCAAGAAAAGATATAGAAGGACAGAGGCGTTTTTGAAGTTTTGAATAGCTCATGAATGTCTTTATAATAGATATCAAGAAAAATTTTGTTATCCCACAATATATTCTTTTCAACACCAATTTTTTTAAAGAATCTTTGCAGATTATAATATCCAGATACAAAAACATGCGGTCCAATTGGAACAGGATCCTTCATCTTTTTATCCAGCGTATTGCTTGCTCTGCCGCCTAAGTACTTATTCTTTTCCAGAATAATTACATCGTAATTTTCATCTATTAATTCAGTTGCGAGAGATAAACCTGCTAAACCGCCACCTATTATTGCGACTCTCGTCATTTTTGACCCATTTTCTTCTTCAGCAGTTCAACATATTCAACATTCGTAGGATCAACGCCGTGAAGCAGAGCCGTGTAATAGCTTATCATATCGCATTGGTAAACTAAAGTAAGCAGTCTGCTCAAAATTCCCCTGCCGGAAGATTTTATTTCAAATATAAAATTCTTGGGAACTTTCTTCTCCAAAAGCTCTTTAGTTATGCTTAGGCGCTTCAGATTCCGTTTATTGGCATGCTCATCCTTGAGGAATATAGTGGTATATGGCAAGCTTTGAGCTGACTGCCACGCAGTAAGCTCATTGTGATTCATTTCTGGTATTACATTAGCATGAACTATCATTTTGGAATTCTCATTTATTCCCTGCGCCCTCAAACGTATAGCTAAAGAGTCAAATGAGCAGGAGTAGATTATTGGCAGTCGGTTCACACACATCTTGCTTACCTTCTTGGCATTGTTGCGGAAATCTGTGCCAATGCTCAAACGTTTCTCCATCTTCTTCAAATTCTTCAGCGCTTCTGCATAATCAATTTGTATCAGACCCGCTCCGCGCATTATTTCCAGCAATGGAACAAGCATGTAAGACAGAGCGCCTCTCGGCTGGCTTGTCTTTGGTATCAAAACGCAGAAAGTTTTGTTCTTCAGACAAAGCTCTGCCAGTACGCCTCCAGTTGTAATTGAGATTAAAAAAGCATTTCTATTCAGCGCCTGTGTGTAGCACGAAATGCTCTCTTCTGTATTTCCAGAGTAGCTTATAACAAAGACAAGCGTGTGCTCGTTAACATAATCCGGCAGGTCATAATTTGAAATTACTTCAAACGAAACTTTCAGTTGATCATTGCAGAAGTCCTTGGCTATGTGTCCAGGAATAGCAGAACCACCCATCCCACAAACTAAAACGTTTTTTACACTCCGCCCCTCTATCTTCAAATTTCTGAATAGAGCAACAGATTTTTCCATTGCATCAGGAAAATTATGAAGAGCGCTATAGAAGTTGCTGCTGTCAAATTTTTTTTTCAGTTCGTACCAGTCGGTCATTTTACTGCTCCAAACATTTCCCTGATAATTTTGCCAGGGTGTTCAGCATTTACAATAGCTGACGACACTAAAATACCTTTTGCACCGAGCTCAAAGGATTTTTTAACGTCGTCAATTGTATTTATACCAGAACCGCATAGAACCGGAATTTTTAGTTTTCTTCCCAATTCAGCAGCATCAGAGACAAGTTCAGGCATTTCAGATGAAATGCTGTTCTTAGTTCCTATAAGTGAAGGTATCTCTATCGCAACAGCGTCAGGCGAATATTTCGCCACTTTTCTTAGCTCTGCCAACGATTGAACGCATACTAAAGTGGAAAGTCCGGCATTTTTTGCCGTTTTTATGTGCTCTTTAACCTTGCTCATTATTCTTTTTTCCGCGTGGTTCAATAAAGTGCCAATAGCACCGGCTTGTTTCACTGCATTAGCATTTATGCTTCCCGTGAATGCGCCGTTGCCAATAGCAACATGTTGCGCAAAAACAGGCATTGAAATTGCATGAATATCAGATGGCTGAACACATACAACCGCCTGAACTCCAAAGCTAACTGCTTCTTTTTCTATAATTTCGGCTAATGCAGACGCATTTTTGCCTACGCAGTATGCCTTAAAGTTTACCACTATAACAGGTCTTTTAAAATCAACAGGCATAAACTTTATTTGCGCGCCGAAGATTTAAGCTTATATGAAAAAGGAGAGGGAAGACTTCAAAATATACGAAGGCGTTTTTGACAGCTCAACGCTAAAAACGCTGTATAATTTATCAGAAAATGAACACTTTGACACTTTTATGGGCACTATTGCAGAAGGCAAGGAGTCAAGCGTTTATTTGGCAAAGAACGGAAAGAAACACATCGCAGTTAAAATATTCAAGACAGAGACAGCAGACTTCAGACATATAAGCGAGTATATAATAAGCGATCCGCGTTTTCCTAAATTTTCAAGCAAGCACAGGGAAATGGTTTTCTTATGGTGCCAGAAGGAATACAGAAATTTAATGAAATGCTATGAAGTGGGGCTGTCTGTTCCTGAACCGATAGTCAGAAGCAAGAATGTTTTAATAATGGAATTTCTCGGAAAAGGCGTCAATGCTTATCCCACTGCGAATTTACTGCCTCCGACAAATCCGCAGGAATGGTATGACAAGATAATTGATATGTATAGAGGATTTCTGAAAGTAGACTTGGTGCATGCAGATTTGTCAAAATTCAATGTAATAAATAAAAATGACAAGCCGTACGTTATAGACTGGGCGCAGGCTGTCCTTAAGGATCACTCCTACGCAATCAAGTATTTAAACAGAGACGTAGAAAATGTGAATAACTGGTTTAAGTCGTTGGGTGTAAAAGTGAACGACAAATTATTTGAAGAATTGCGGGGTGAATTTTTTGTTTACTGAAAATATAACAATTCCAAAAAGGAGGATAGGAGCAGTAATAGGAAAGGAGGGCGCCTCAAAGAAAAAATTGGAAAAAGAGCTGAACTGCAAAATAAATGTTGACAAAGAAGGCGCTGTCGCAATTTCAAGCGCAGAAAGTTTTAACGTGTACGTCGGATCGCAGATAATTAAAGCCATAGGTCGGGGATTCTCCATTGAAACAGCGCTGATGCTAAAAGACGACAACTTCGGCTTTGATTCAATAGACATAGAGGAATGGGCGCATTCAAGAAAAGATATAGTGAGACTGAAATCAAGAATAATAGGGAGAGAGGGCGAAGCAAAAAAA
>CAYMQE010000015.1:0-9616 GCA_964392695.1 Candidatus Woesearchaeota archaeon
AATGACGCGAGAACATGGGACAACCCAGTATCTGCGTTTGCAATAGACACTACTACTGAGACTGAACTTACTATTTCTAAGGATGTTACTGCCAGATATATTTTACTGGGCGCGTCATATGATGGAAAGAATAGACTTAGCGATACAAAAAATCCAGAATCAGATGTTTGGATAGACGAGTTCAAGTATAAGTTGAAATATAACGTGCAGAACTTTGCTGTAGCAGACAAATTCTTGTGTGAATTTACAGACAATGATCCAACTTCTGAAGTGGGTATACTTGATTCTGAAACCAGAAATGACTGCCCTGTATATGCGAATACTGATAAAGTGAGAATGACTGTGTCGCTCAAAAATACAGGCGAAGTTGATTTGATTTCTCCTGGAATGTACATCTGGTTCGGTGTGGAAGATAATACTATACCTACAGAAAATTGCGGTGGCACTCCTTGGTGTTTCTTTGGAAGGGAGAATGCCCACAAAGATATGTACGTGAATACCGGGCGGTCTGCTGTCTATTGGTTCCCTGCATTTGCGGAAACTGGTTTTATGCCAAGCTATCAATGCGAGAGAGTTTACGAGAGCGTAAAGTGGGATAATGAACTAGCTGTCGGCGAAGAGATGAGAATAAGTTGCTGGATAGATGCAACACAATACAATTCCGCATACCACGTATATTTAGTTGATAAAAACCGCGATGTTGGTGCAGATGGAACTGCTTCTGCTAGTTCTAGCACCATTATCAGTCTTGGCACTAACAATAAAAGAAAGATGATAAACAAGAAAGACAGGTTTGCTGAAATGCATAGTCTTGGAGAGAATTCAAAAGTTGAGCGAAAAAACGCAGCGGGATCGCGCACTAATTCATATCCAAATCTAGAAATTTATTTCAACGATAAAACAATAGAGAACATTGGCTTCAAGTATGATGATGTTACAATAGGCAGATCTGCTTCCCTTTGGTCCAATATAGTTAAAGATTCGTGTTGGAAACTGGAAAATAAAGCTTATATCTGCAAAGATGCCGCAAACACCGGCGTCCTTAGCGGAAAGTTCGGCATCTCAAATAATAAGTTTAGTACGAATATAGATGTGTTATATGAAGTTAGATGGAGCGGAAGCGGAAGCGGGCGCCTGACAATAAACGGCGAAACTTTTGATATTTCACCTCTAAACACACTAATTTATGTGAAAATGCCTGCACAAGGCACAGTTAATTTTGCATTGGAAGACAATTCTGAAACTGCTCAATTATCCGTCAGCTCCTTGAGTTTCAAATATTCATGGGTGTCTATGCAGGGAAATGTTGTAAATAATTATGACAATAAGGACGGCGTACAATATTCTTCAAATGATAGAGATGTTGTGAAGGCTGTAACACAATGCAGTGATTGTTTTGTCTGCGCTTTTATGGATACAAAGGATCAATTCGTTCACAAATGGCTGTACAAAAGCAAGCCGGTCAATCCAAAGGCGTTAGCAGACTATAATGAATTTCCGGAGAATTGGAACTACACAAAGTGGGCGGGATTAGTGTTTGTCAATCGGCCGATAAATGAGCTTACAGATGTAAAAGAGCTGTATGTAGAAATGACTGGCAGTAATTATTTTGTTGCAGATATGAAAGTCTATGGAATACAACAGCGCGGAGACACGCTTACTTATGGTGTGAATTACGCGCCGGATGTTGAAACGCCAACACAGAAAGAGAGAATATATTATGCAAATAATTCAGAAGTCAGCGGTTCGTCTAAAAATTGCGGTACTGATTCGTATAGTCCTGTTGCCGGCGAAACATGCAACACCTACGCTCCTGGTGAAGTTATTACTCTATCTGCGTTGAACTCTATCGCCACTGGCACTTTTGAAAAGCGGACTAACGATTACTATTGCAACAGACCCGATAAATGTTCGAGCACTTTTACTTGGAGCAGTTTAGAGTCTGGCTACTATAATGTAAAATGGAGCGGAGCTGTTGACACTATTGGTACAAATACCGGAAGCGGTAAATTAACTATAGGCGCGGATAGCAGAACATTTACGAAAGAACGTGCAGGTGATCATGAATTATTTGATGTCGTTTACGTTGGAGATGATGGGTTATTGACTGTTGCAGTTGAGGATAATAGCGAAAGGACTACTGCTGAAGAAGAAGTTTGCACATTATATGAATGTAGTGATAATAGCGAAGTTGACAAATGCGAACGTGGGGATAAAAGTGTATGTGACCCAGACATTCCATTGGATACTTATTGTAAATGCACGACAAAAGACACGCTTGGAGCGGATATGATATTTTCCGGACTTAAATTGCAGAAATATGGCGCAGTGTCTTTATTATTAGAGGGCCTGCAGCCGAATAAGAAGCAATTCAACAAAGGATGGTACGTAGTTGAATTCACTGCAGTTACTGACGATAAAAATCTAAACGCGCCTGTTGATGCAAGATTTATGTACAATATTGATGGCGTACCGGTCTATTCAACATTGATGGATGAAAAAATTTCTCCGGTTGTCAGCTTAGACAGCAATTCAGAGAATCTTTTCGGCAACCTGCAACAATATGATAGGTTCAACATGCCGTTATTCCTGCCAGATATATATGAAGGCTATGATATAGGATGCTTTGTATCGGATAAGTATACCACCTCGTTCGTGGACGTTTTCTACCGCGCGTTCATCTACAAATTGAAATTCAAGGCTTTCTATAACATGATGGTAGAGGAATTTTCGGATTATACAGTTCCTATAAAAATTAGAACTTACGACCAGCCCGATACAAATTGGGACCAGCCAACTGCAAGATTAAGTGCATTAAACAGTATTGGCACTATTAAAGAGACAAATCCTGATATTTCTATGACAGAAGGATGCATAACTCGGCAAATCACGCTGGAAGATAAACCTAATAAATTGTCTTACAGCGTTGCTAGTGTAAAGCAGGGTTCAGAGTATAATATAAAAGTCATTGGTGATGACGGCACGGCTTGCATGGCTACTGGAAAGAAAAATTCGGCAGGGATTGGTGAAGATGCTGGAACTCCTTGCTCAAAAAAATCTACAATAGAAATCTGCGTCTATGGCGACCAGTCTGAAATAAACATAGATTACATTGAATTAACAAAAGGAGTTAATCCATTGTTTAGAGAAGAGTTTGAAGGAAAAACAGTAATTGATAAAGTAGTTGGCGGAAGCTGTCCAAATAACTACTGCGACTACACACTTGGGGAAACTCCTGCTACGTGTTCTGACTGCTATGGCATCTGCGAAGCAAGTGGATACAAGCCTGCCGGTTATAATTGCCCATCTAATGTACCAATAGCGAAGAGTACACCTGGATGCTATGAAGTAAAAACAAAAATAGGCGATTCGTGCGTGAATGACTGCCACTGCGGAACAATTCTTAGTGAAACAGGAGTGTGCAACGCAAGAGGCAAATGCGCACCGTTCACGCATTCGTTTGATGTGTACAATGAAGCGAAACAGAAGTGCGGGTCTATCCCTGCTAATGTTGATTGTTTCAATTACGGAAGAAAGAGCCAGGTCGGCTCCAAAATAGTTTATGAATGTCTTGATCTTGATAAAACAACAGCTGCATCTGTGGAAATATGCCGAGTGTAAACAATACCAACCTTTATAATGTTTCCAGACTCTAGTCTATTGTACACTAATGATTGATGATTGGAGAGTAGATGAATTCGAAGCGTTAGGAAAAGAAATTTCTGAATTAAAAGAAATGTTTTCAAAAAAAGATAAGCGCCCATGGTATTCAAGAAATAAAGGAAAGATTCTTGGCGGTGCGCTTGCATTTGGTGTTATTGGCTATTCCGGTGTTGTTTATGGCAAAAAATATTTGAATTCTGTTTATAACGACGGCTATAATGACGGCTATAACAGTGGTATTAATGATGGACTTAGAGAGACGAATAATGTTTACACTATTGGCTACAGGTTTGGTTTTGAAAATGGTTATGATACAGGTTATGATAAAGGTTTTGATGATGGCCGTGTTCAAAGCGAATATGATCTCTACTATGTTTTTTATCAGGGATATATGGCTGGTTACAGAGAAGGGCAGTATAAAGGAGAAATTGATGGATATAATAAAGCGGAGTTTAATAAATGGGACTTAGAAACATTTGTTAATTCTTCCAGCATCGCGCTTTTTAATGAAGCAGAGAACCGAACAGTTGACTATACTTTTTATCATTGGCTTGAAGATTATAGGGAACTTAGGTATTATTATGGACTTGATTATCAGCCGCTTGAAGATTTCTTGGCAGATGGACCCTTTGCCTATTATTTCCAAATAAATTTAAAAGAGGATATAACCAATGCTGAAGCGAATTATGGACTTAGAGGTTCTTTTCGATTTGTGCCGTTCCAAAACAATACGCATCCAATAGGTATGAATATTACAGAGGGCTTTGTTTTTGCGTCAAGAACATTTCCCTTTGCTGGAGAAAATTACTTCGGACTTTTGGAATTTTATTCAGCGTCAAAAAATATAAGCAGGACTATAGTCAGCACAGCTGATGATTATTACGATGATGCGTTAATCAAAGACGTTGATTTGTTCTTAGATATGGGCGATTTGTTAAGCTTAAGGCTTAGAAATGATTACATAGGTAAAATTAATTTGGAAAATATGACGATTCGCAATGATTTTCCGGACGGAAATATGCCGTTGGACAATATTGACAATGATAATTTGTTGTTATTGTCTGCTGTTTCACACGAAAGAGAAATTGCGGATCCTGCATTGTTGAAATTGTTTGAAGAAGAATAGTTAAACATTGTTAATTTTTTATAAAAACCTTTATATTGACATACTACATAAAATTCACACATGCAATACATGCAGAAGAAGATATTTTCTATTCTATTTTCGCTATTGCTGATATTTTCAAGTGTTCCAATTGGCTATGCGCAGAATGAAACCGCTGTGCAAGAGCCTGTAGCAAAGCCAGTACCAGCAAAGCCTGATTTGAATTCATACTTGGCTTCTCTCACTCTCAGCGACACTGAAAAAGCAATTGCCGACACTGTAATAAATTATGTCAGCGACTGCGTAAATAGAATAAGTGGAACTGATTACAAAAGTATTCAGTTTGAATGCAGTAAAGACTCATATTATATCAAAGTGGAATTGGACAAGCTGAAAGGAACTGATGACAGCAATTGGAAAGAAGTTATTGATTACATTATGATTAAGTCCACAGGTGAAGCGAATTACTGGATGGATGGAGACGCAATTAATGTAAACAATTGGAAAGAAGTTGTAAAGGAAAGGTTGAATTTGAATTTAGGAAGAGATGACAACACAGGAGAGCTATGGAGTGGATCGTTATGGATAAATTGGGAGAAATTCGGTTTATCAAAAGAGGACAGAAAGAAAGCAGATGAAGGCAACAATATTTACTGGGAATGGGAGAATGAACAGCGTTCAAATAAATTGAAAGCCACTTTAACTGCATCAGTAAGCAGTGAATCGCAGTCAAGCGCAGATGAAGTTATTGCAATGCTTAAGGAAGTTGCAGAAAAAATAACAACGATGGAAACAAGTCCTTCAGGCGATGTTGCGTACCAAATTGCTTACAAAGCGAGATTGTTGGAAGGAAAAGTTCGCGGTATAGGCGACACATTATCAGTTGATAGCGCAGGAGAATTCTGCAACTATGTAAAATTGAATGGACCCGGTAAGTTGGATGTGTGGCAGAATGAATATGGAGAAGCGCAGACAGGTTCATTGAGAATAAAGAGTACTGTCCTTAAAGGGCTTGAAACGTCATTTGACTGCAATTATGATGACTACCAGGATAAGTACTGGATGAGTTTCTGGTTGAATTGGGATAGAGACACTTCAAAAACATACAGCGCAGAAATAAAGAAAGCGCAAAAAGAAGCTGAATCTGAAGCGAGAAAGCTGGAAGTTGCCGGCAAGCTTAAGGAATTCCTTGATAAATTTACCATAAGCGATGACAATGAAGAAACCGCAAAAGAATTGACAAAAGAGATTGACGCTTTGATTACAAAGACAGAAACATTCGTTGCCAGCGAGCAGTCTGTTTATGAATTCCAGTATGACACTAGTCTGCTTAGAGCTAAAATAGACGGCATTGGCCAGAGTTTGAGCTGTGACGACTTCTTGCAGATTAAAGAGTATATAGTCTTGTACAGCAAAGGAACTGCACAGGTATGGCAGGATCAGTATGGCGATAATGTGCTTGGCGGCTACAAAGAATTGTACAATGGTGATACTGTAACAATTAATTTCAACTCGTGGGGTTGCGATGACTACAGCGATACTGGCGGAATGAGTGTTGATCTTTCATGGGGCAAAGATGTATCTAAGAACTATAAGAAAGCTATAAAGAAAGCAGAAGAAGACTCTTGGAAAGAAGCAGAGGCATTAAGACGAGCTGGACTTGTAATTGAGGCAAGAAAATTATATTCATTCTCGCTTGAGGTGCAGGAAGCTGGAGACTCTATAATAGAAATGTTGGTTGCATTCAAGGACAGAGTTAAGGCGTTTGAGTCTAATCCTACTGCTGAAGGCGCTTACCAGGTGCAATATAACAATATTATATTGACGTCTGAGTTGGATGGCATGGCGCAAGTATACGGCGACCTTGCTGAAGATATAGGCAATTATGTTGTGCTGTACGGTCCTGGAACGCCAGATATATGGAAGCAGTGGGACACAGCCGAGCTTGAGATAGGAAGCAACTTGAGAGTATATTCCAGTACAGAGATAGAATTCAACTTTAATAAATGGTTTGACGAGTTCCAAGATAGAGGCGGCTTTGGCGCATGGATGAACTGGGGTAAATTAAGAAAGGCGTACTCTGATGAATTGAAGCGAGCAGAAAGAGATGCGTGGCAAGAGGCAGACAGACAGCGCAAATTCAGAATGGCAGAGAAATTAAGAAGCGATTTGGAGCCTGAAGTTGGCGAAGGCATAGCGTCTATATCCTCAAATATCAGAGAGTATGTTATCTTAGTAAGAAAGTACCTGAAGGGCGATGCTGATGTAGCTGCTTATGATGTTGAATTGAAGAGGCTTCAGGTAAGCGACTTGATGAGTGATGTTACAGAAATAGAAAAGGACTACTTACTTGTCTCTGATTTAGGGACGGATGTTAATCCGCCAGAAGTCTGGTATGACTTTGAAAATGAAGAAATCATTGTCGGTGGCTGGAGAGAGCTTGTTACAAAGAATGTAACTAAGAAAAAGCAGACATTCCCAGTTGGTGTTGCAGGAATGAATGGATGGTGCAATGACTGGGTTTATGGCGATGGAATATGCAAAGTAGAATTGAACATGAATTGGGAAGACTGGCGCGCAGTAGAAGATGAAATATCACGCGCTAATGAACTGTTCTTCAGGCAGAAGAGAGAAGCTGAATTAACTGATGTGTTGGCGGGAATAGTCAACAATAAGATAAGCTATTCATCTGCTGACCAAGGTATAGAAACAGAATTGGTAGCCAAATTTGCAGAAGTTGAAGAATTAGGCGCGCAATTCAGTTCATTAGGTGCAGGAGAATTGCAGTACAAAGTCCTTATAGCAAGGGACGATATAAATGACAAGCTTGACGAAGCTGAAGACCAGAGTATAATAGAAATAGCTGTTGCAGAAGCTGAAGGATACCACGACTATGACTACTGGTTTGATGAGTTAAGAGGCGTTGTACTATACTCTGATAGTGATATAGAAATTGTAGCGCGCTTCTCCAGAGAATTCGCACCATTCTTCGTTGAAGAGAAGGATGTTCCACTCGGTGAATACGGCGTTCAATTGGAGATAATCTGGAAGAAATGGAGCCGTGAATTGAGAAGCGAGTTAAGAGATGCATTTGAGAGATATGACAAGGAACAAAGTGTTGTCAGGCTCAATAAATTGATAGAGAAACGCGATCAAATCATAGAAGATATAACAGGCGATGCATTGCAGGCTAAAGTTCAGGAGTATGAGAATGGGCAAATAAGAATGGGCGAAGTAAGAAGATATGTGGAAGCAAAGTACTTCAAGCTTAAGGCATACGATGCTGAAGTAGCTTACTTAGCAGCACTCGGCGGTCAGGCATACCCAGAATTTACGCCTATAGACATTAAAGTTGATACAGAACACGTTAGATTGAGCTTCATTGAGAAGCCATTCAACTACAAATTTGGAGGCGGCATAGGTCTGCAGCAGTTGAAATTCGGAAAACAGGAAGAATTCAGAGGCGCAGAATTCGCACCTGACGAAGTTGAAGCTACAAGATCTGTCAAGGCATTCAGAGAAGATATTCAGATAGATGCAGAAGGCAATATAATGCAAGGTGCTGTACAGCAGTCTGTTTCCGAGCCCGCAGAAGAAATAACAGGAAAAGCTATTCAAGAGGGCGATGTCAATGTAAACATTGAAGGTAATGTTGAAGGCGATGTTACTATTAACATATACCACGAGGACATAGCGCTGGAAATAGAAGAAGCTAGAAAAGAGATAAGGGAAGAGAAAGAAAAAGCTGTAGAGGATATATATGCTGCACGACAAGATGTCTTTAGCGATAGAACGCAGGTAAGAAGATTTGGCGGTTCTCGTGAGGATGAAGCGCCTGAGGAGCGAGCTAAGAGACTAAGAATAAACGGCATAAAGCCGCGCATGAAGCTTAGAATAGATGTCACTGACGCTGAAATTAAAGCTATAGCAGAAAATGTGAAAGCCAAGTTCATTGCAGCACAAGAAAAGGGAGTCATAGACGACATAATCTATGATATGAACCTGCAGCTTGACAATGTGCCATCACTTTCCGATGCTTTGGCAGAATGGGGAGACACAACAACCTCCTTCAGATTGACATACAAGAATGAGTCTATATTCGAGTTCTCATTCAAAGTTGAAGATGGATACTTTGCCTGGGCAAGATATGGTGTAGGCAGTGATGCAGGCGCAAATGACAGCAACATCTACATCGGCTTGCAACTTGAATCCATAATCAAGCTGAGAAACTGGTGGGAAGAGCGAGTCAAGGAAGCATCTGGACCAGGAGATGTAATCGTGCTTGTGCCAACATTCGTAAAGAATGTCGGTGGAATGGTAATGAGCGGGGAAATAGAAATCAAGCCATTCGGTGCAGTGTTCAAGATACCAAAGTTCCTGCAGGTAATGTTCAGCGGACTTGGACAATCAGCAGGATTTGACGAAATTTAATGGCTTTGTTCCTTATTGACAAAGCCAGCTAGTTTATTTTTCTTTTTGTTATAGTGCATGGTGAAGAGACAAGAAAAGAGATTGAACTATCCCGGCAACAAATTAAGGAAGATAAAGCACACAAGTTTGAGTCTGTCAAAAAAGAGGCAGGACTTTAATGTATGAAATATTCTTGCGAAAGAATATTTACAAAAAATTGTAACTATTCAACAACAGCTTTTATTCTACGCATTCCTGCGGCTACACTTTCTTCTTTAATTATTTTAAACTTGCCTACTTGCGCCGAGTGTTCAACATGAGGCCCTCCGCAAATTTCTTTTGAGAATTTACCTACTGAATATACAAAGACGTCTTCTGGATATTTGGCGCCAAACTCTGACTGTGCGCCTGAATCAAGAGCATCTTTCAATTTCATTT
>CAYMQE010000015.1:9626-13191 GCA_964392695.1 Candidatus Woesearchaeota archaeon
CAAATCTTCTTTTATTTTCTGATTCACTAAATTTTCAACTTTCTTAATTTCTTCATCAGTTAATTTTCTGTCCAAGTTGAAATCGAATCTTAGACGTTCAGGTGTTATATTCGAGCCTCTTTGCTTAATGTTTGAATCAACTACTTTTCGCAGAGCCTCATTCAATAGGTGTGTTGCAGTATGCAATTTTGTTGACGCCCATGAAGCATCAGCTAAACCTCCTTTGAATCTTTTTTCAGCTCCGACGCGCGACAACTGCTGGTGCTTTTCGTGCTCTTTATTGAAGCTGTCTAAATCAACCTTTGCGCCTTTCTCATCAGCCAGCTCAATTGTCATTTCCACTGGAAAGCCAAAACTTTGATAGAGCAAGAACGCTTCTTCGCCGGATATACTCTTGTTAATTGCCATCCTTTCAAATTCTTTCAAGCCTTTCTCAAGAGTCTTTTCAAATTTGTCTTCTTCTTTTTTTAGCTCTGAAAGAATGCTTCTATAATTTTTTTCGCGACTTCTGTTGATGCATTCGTTTTTATGTCAAGTCCTAATAGTCTAAAGTGCCTTATGCTTCTTCTGATTAATCTTCGCAGGACATAGCCTTGGTCATTGTTTGATGGAACAACACCCCGTTCATCTCCAAGAATAAATACCGATGCTTTCAGATGGTCAGCAATTATTCGTATTGACTTTGTTTGTTTTTCATTAGGGTTTTTTATTTTAACTATAATCCTTATTTTTTCTATAATATCAGCGAATAGAGTGGTATCGTAAACATTTCTTTTGTTCTGCATAACCATCAGGCATCTCTCCAATCCCATGCCTGTGTCAACATTTTTTTGCTTCAATGGTTCAAATTTTCCATCTTTCGTTTTATTGTATTCCATGAAGACGTCATTCCATATCTCTACCCATCTATTATCGTTAGTGTCAAATTTTTTCGGAGGCTTTTCATCAGAATTCCAGTAGAACATTTCAGTGTCTGAACCGCACGGACCGGTTTCACCTGCAGGCCCCCACCAATTATCTTTTTTTGGAAGAAATGCTATTCTTTCTTTTGGTATGCCCAACCCATTCCATATTGATGCTGCTTCCCTATCTTTAGGCGCGTCTTTGTCGCCTTCAAAGCATGTTACTGCGAGTCGTTCAATTGGTATTTTCAAAACTTTTGTTAAGAACTCAAAGCTCCATTCAATTGCTTCTTTCTTGAAATAGTCGCCTATGCTCCAGTTGCCGAGCATTTCAAAAAATGTCAAATGTCTATTGTCGCCAACTTCTTCAATGTCACCTGTTCTTATGCATTTCTGCACGTCTGCAAGGCGTTTGCCCATTGGGTGTGGCTGTCCTAAAAGAAATGGAACTAGTGGGTGCATTCCTGCTGTTGTGAATAAGACAGTCGGATCGTTCTCAGGAATTAAGGGAGCTGAAGCTATAATTTTGTGATTCTTCTTTTCGAAGAACTTCAAATATTTGTCCCGTAGCTCTTGTGCCTGCATTTTTATCACTGAATTGCGAGGCGGTTGTACGTATTTAACCGAACAATCCCGACAAGCCACTTGCAGCTTCTTCTTCACTTACTTTTTGTTCTTCTTTTGCTTTAGGCTTGGGCTCGCTTGCTCCAGTTGATGCTGGTGCTGATCCTGTTGCAGCCGCTATTGGCACAGCTTTGCTTATTGCTTCGTCAATATTGACGCCGTCAAGCGCTGCGCAGAGGGCTTTTACCTTTACTTCCTCTACTTTAACGCCTGCTGCTTTTAATACACTTGTGACGTTTTCTTCGCTTATTTGCTGTCCTGCTTTGTGCAACAAAAGCCCGGTGTATATATATTCCATTTTTTATTTCCTCCTTAATTTAAATTAATTTTACTTGCTAGAGCATCAGCCTGGGCGCTGCCTATGGCTAATAACTGCTGTAGCGTTTCTTTTGTTATTATTTCAGCATTGATGCCTAAGTTGAAAGCCCACATATGTGCTTGTGTTAATTTAGTTATATAGTCCTCCACATTTATGCTCAACTGTTCGGCTGTGTAGATTACTTCTTCGTCATATGCAGCGATTAAATTCAGGCCTATCTTCATTGGTTTCTTATCCAGCTTTCTTAAAATAGTTGCTAATCGCGGACTTATCTTGTCGCCTGCTTTGCATACTGTAACAGGCGCTAGAATCTCCAGTTTTCCGTCTGTTACTTTGGTTTTTATCCCTACTGCCATTAATTCGCTGATTACCGGTCCAGCAAGAAATGAAGTCATTCCTGCTTCAACTAAAATATCTTTGGGGCATAGCTGTCCTGCTTTTGCATATGCCGGCATCTTTTTTTGTTCCAGCAGTTTTGATAATTTGAATGCACCTAATTCACTAAGAATCAACGCAGGCATATCAATTATTTTTTCGGTCAATCCAGCGAATTTTGTCTGCTTCAGCGTGTTTCTTAATATACTTTGCTTTGCGGTTATAATATCCGCTTTTCCTCTTAACTGTTTTCTAATATCCTGCAATTGTGCAGATGGCAAATTTCTAAGAGATAGGACGCCGACTACTCGGTATTTATCAATAATTAGACTCAATTCTTTTGTTCTGTCAAGCTTCCACTGTTGCACCTGTTTATCCATATATCTTCACCGTTGGACCCATAGTTGTTTTCAAATATACAGCCCGCATTTGTTCCTTCTTTTGAGGCAGTGCGTTTTCAACACTTGTAACAACTGCTTCTATATTTGCTGCTATCTCTTCATCTTTCATATCAAACGCGCCTATCCTTAAGTTTATAGTTGGGGTATTTTTTGTCTTTACGATAAACAGTTTCTTTAGCTTTTCAACAACTGTTTTGAGATCTCCTGTTGGAGGAACCACACCGCCTATCTTTGGGTTTGGCATTTTTCCGCGACTCCCCAGAAACTTACCAAAAACAGTTGCTATTTCTCCCATAATATTTGCCTGCGCTAAAAAGTAGTCGCATTCGTCTGCCAGTTTTCTTGCCATTCTTGGCGTGTATCTGCTGAACTCTGCTTTTGTTATTACCTTATAGCATATTTCCTTTGCTTTTACTTCCATCTCTTTATCTACAAAGGCGCATATTTTTGGCGTCTTAACCATGTGGGGCAACGTAAGCACTAAATCAACTTTATTATCCGCTTTTGCCAAATCAATATTCTTCAAAGCTATGAACAAATCAAAGCTCTGCTTGAACTTTCGCTCTTTAGAAGATTCGCGCACTTGCTTTATTTTTTCCAATAAGTCTTTTCGGTCCATTTCTAAACCTCCTGCCTAAGCAGTATTGAATAGCAATTAAAATTCATTTATAAGCTTTATTAATCTTTCAATTTGCCTTCATACATGTAAAAGTAAATACTTAAATATTACATAGTTTTCTTTAGTTAGTAACAAATGGAATTTAAAGTAATTTTAGTACCCTCCTTTAAAAATGAAATTGAAAAAATAAGAGATAGAAAACAACTTGAAATTATAGATAAAGCGGTAAATAAATTAGAGAATATGGGTATAAATGCTTTAAAGATATTACATGTACAACATGGTTATTTATTAGATGAAATAAAATCTAATCGTCCACCATATA
>CAYMQE010000016.1:0-7335 GCA_964392695.1 Candidatus Woesearchaeota archaeon
CAAGAAAAACCCGGCCATCTCCGTTATGAACCTCAATAGTAAGATGCGCAACAACACCCTCCATACCTTCAGAGGTTTGCTGAACGCCGAGAATATCTATGCTAGACTGATTTATTTTCTGCGCATCTGACAATGATATTGCAAGAAAAAATATAAAGATCAAAGATAATAGTCTATTCAAGGTCTCCACCACTGAACCTCATAATAAGTAGCGTCTCCTTCATCATCTACAACGCCTATCATAAGCTTCTTTCTGACTGAATGCGAAACCCGATTCATTGCGGCAAATTGCCTCCAATCAAATTGTTCTGCTTCACTTACTGCAAATAACAGCCATGGCGCATGTTCCTCATCAAGATACTTTCCTTTGTTATAAACTCTGAAATCCGCTCCGTATTTCAGCGCGGTTTTTGTTATGTAGCCCATGCTCCGTATGTCTTTGTAAACAAGATATTTAGTCCAGAATCTCTTATCCATCCTTACTGCTTTAATTACAAGAGATTTGAAGTCTAGTTTATTTCTTCTATAATCGCGTATAACTATTGCCCCTTTTTCAGCAAGGTACAATCCCTCAAATAGACTAAGATAAAGTTTGCTGTCCTTCAATTCGCCGAATTTTCCGCTGTCGTATATTCTCTGCGCATCTCTATCGTCGGCTATTACAACATTTGACTTAATTAAAATAGATTCAGCTTTGTACATTTTAGAATAAAACACAGTTCATGTTTTTAAGAGTTACACAGGAGGAATTTTTGGCAGCTGTTCAGGAGAGTCATAAGGACTTTCCTGCTCTCTTGTTAGATAGTACGTCAAAATTACAATTATAGCCAAAGCCACTAAACCATAAAACCAAGACTTCTCAAGTGTATTTACAAACATGCCTGTTATCGTCTGCGGTTCTGCGCTGAATGTTATACTTCCTGTTTTCTGCACGCTTGAAGATTCAAGTACGTATGATATTCCAAATTCACCAGGAATGGAAGAAGATACAGACAAAGTTACTTCTTTCTCCTGGTTTGGCAGCAAAGTAAATTCTATTTCATTAAAGCTGAATGTTCCATTCCATCCATCTGGAGATAATATACTCAAAGTGTATTGCTGTGTAAATGGCGCCCTATTCTTTAGTTCAAAGGCGAACTCTTTGTCGCTTCCAACTACACTGTGCCCGCTTTCTGGAATCACCAATATACTGGACAGCGTGCTGTCGCCGGTATAAACACTAATTGCAGTGTTGGAGTCTTTGCAGTCCCACGTTATTATTGAACATACTTTCATCGTGTAATTATAAACACCCTGTGGGAAATCTGAAGCCGCAGAAACATCAAGAGGCACATTTATGACGCTTCCCGCATCAATATCGTAAATCAATCTTTCAACAGCGGTATTCCAGCCTGATGGAAGCTGAAGCGCAAATCTGTTTTTTTCAGTTCCAGTATTGGCCAAAACTAAAGTTATACCAGCGGAAGTGTCTTTTTCAATTGCATACCTGTCCGGCACCAAATTCAGAAGAAAATCATAGGTTTTGGGCTGAACAATTAAACTTACTTTTCTAGTTACGGAATGCCCGCTTTTGTCTTTCACAATAAGATTCAATTCAAAAGAACCCACTTGTTCAGGAGCCTGGAAAGGAAGTGTAAAATTTTTAGCTCCATATATATCAAATGCAGTCTGCACATATTCTACATTACCCGCCATTAAACTAACAAAAATTAACTCTTTTTCCGTATCTTCAAGCGTAAAGGAAACAATTCCAATCTGATTTGCTGTGTAAAACGTACTATCTGCATCCATAGATTTGATATTTGGCAGTGAGTACGCCGAACTAAATACAAACAATAGCAATAATGCCATCAGGCTGCTTCTCAGATATTTCATGCACAGAACAACGATTAAAGGTATTTATAAACTTAATCCTTAACCAAGAAGTCATCAAATTTTTTCTCTGCTTTATCTCGTCTTGCCTGATGCTCTTTTAAAAATTTATTAACAGCTTCAACCAGAAGCATTTTCATTTCACCGCTAAGAATTTTTCCATTTTTGTAGTCATCATGTATCCTACTCAGCTTTTTGTCATCCGGCTCAAGCAGTTGGTAAAGATACTGATAGCTGACGTCTATTTCCGGATTTCCGCCAAACTTTCTGTGCTCTTCCACCGTGTCTTTTCCACCGCTGAATGCGTATCTCATTACTTTCTTTTTCACTGCATCTTCGTCATCAGTAGTAAATATCGCGCCCTCGCCCTTGCTGCTGCTCATTTTGCCTGACATACCATGCAGTGGAGGAAGGAATCGCGAATGTATAAGCGCTGGTTTGTAATATCCCAACTTGTCATAGACATCGCGCGCAACTCTAAAGTGCGGGTCCTGATCAACAGCACATGGAATGAGGCACGGAACATTTTTTCTATTCCTAACACTTTCCAATATAGCTGGGACCGCCTGGATACTGGTATAAAAACTAAGACCTATATTGGTGCTGTCTGTAAATCCAAAAGCAGTCTTAACAGTGCTCAAAGTAATCCTTTTGGCTATTGGAAGCGCTGCATTGTATAAAGTTTTGCTGTAATTAGTGTCTAAAATAATTTCTGTTTTCTTAGGGTCAAAACCCATAGCTATAATGTCTTTAATATCCTCCATTGCCTGGAACGTTGTATCTTCAAGCGCCAGGTCTTTAGCCAAAAATTTCTCATCATTTGTTACCTGCACAATTAATTTGGCGTTAAACTTATCCTGCAGCCATTTCGTAAATAGAAACGGAAGCAAATGTCCAAGGTGCATTTTTCCGCTTGGTCCTCTGCCGGTATACAAATAAAACTTCTCCTTGTTCTCATACTTGCTAAGAAGCCAGTTCATATCCCTATGACTGAAGAAAACCTTTCTGCGAAGCATGAAATGAAGCTCCCCAGTATGCTTCTTTATTCTTCTAAGCAGCGCGTCATCTATAAGTTCGGTTCCAAAACGCTCTGTAAGTCTGCTGTAGTCTATCTCTCCTTCAACATCATAAGGAGTTACAATAAAATCCTTGTTCATTAACAAAACAACGCGGGTGTTTTATATTAAGTTTTTTATGAGGCTCGGATGCCTAAAAGCAAATTTCATCATAAAAAATCTGGAAGAATAGTCAGTTTTTATTCCATCAATTACGCTGTCAAAAAATGAAAGGTCCCCATTATTTTCAACAATGGACTTTATATTTGATTTTGAAAGGAGAGTATGTATCTGATTCCACTCTCTATCAGTCAGCGCCTTTGCAATTCTGCGAGCCTTCATTGACAGTTTGAAATTTTTTCCGAGGTGCTGGTTTAATTTATCGGAATAATTGCTGTTCAAAAAATCCTTGGAAAAATTCTGTTCGTCATACGCTTTTACTATTGCATCCTTTGCGTAATTCGCTGCAATAAAACTTGGAGTTATATCGCCGAGGCTGTTCGCCTTTACATGAGCGCCAGCATCGCCAAGCAGAAGCACCCTCTCAAATGAATGCATATCTCTGAAGTCAGAAGGCGCAGTTGAACTGTAGTACTCAATAGGCTCAGCGTCAATGTAATGCACCAATTTGTTGAGTTTTGTCTGACTCTCCTTGTCCACTGAATTGCAGAGCATTCCTATTCTCGCATAATTTTCATCCTCTGGTATTATCCATGCATAAGGCGCGCCAGAATATTTCTTGCCCAAAAACAAATGTATATTCTGCCCGGTGGAGGAATACCTGCAGTGCGCCTCAATTCCATGCACTTTTCTTGTTTGAGCATTGTATTTTTGCGCTATAACAGAGTCGCGCACATCAGTTGATATAAGCAATTCCGATACGAAACGAAGCTTATTCGTTCTGCCAACCACTTTATCAGCCACCACGAGCTTCTCTATTTTATTTTCAAAAAAGAAATTTGCGCCGTTTGATTCCGCCATAGCATACAGTGTTTTATTCAAAGTGGGGTAATCAACTACCATATAAGAATTCTTCAGAGAAAGATCAAGCGCGGATCCAGAAGGGAAGTGCACGACAAGGTTATTTATTTCGTTATACTTCACTTCTCTAATATCAGACTCTTTCAGTTTTGCAATATTAAGAAATTCTTTTGAGATAATGCCTGCAAATCTTGAATACTTAGCCGGCGAATTTTTCTCTTCAAGAACTATCGGCTTCTGGCCTTCTTTAGCAAGTTCATTTGCTAGAAAATTTCCAGCCGGCGTCGCACCAATTATTATAGGACTGTACGTTACATACTGCATAACTACTTTGAATTGGATGTCTTTAATAAATGTTCCGCAGAAGATTTTCAATCAAACTGCTGTCTTTTTCAAATTTTAGTCCGTTGTGTATTAAAGGCACAGGATGCGACGAATGTGTTTTATACTTGCATGGAGTGGAGTGGTCAGCAGTCACGCAGATTACAGCGTAGTGAAATTTTTTAACAACAGGACCTATAA
The DNA here is from genome assembly GCA_964392695.1 of Candidatus Woesearchaeota archaeon. Taxonomy (GTDB): domain Archaea; phylum Nanobdellota; class Nanobdellia; order JAFCGN01; family JAFCGN01; genus CAYMQE01. The sequence goes on from CAYMQE010000016.1 coordinate 4,431, forward strand.
GATACTTATCCAGCTGTTCAATCGCATTTATCTTTCCCTTTAAATCTCCAGCATGGCTATATACATCCGGCGCCTTGTTGAACAGGTAGAATACATCGTATTTTTCAAAGTTTTTTGACAGAATTTTTAGCTGCTCCTTGGAGTCCTCCATGATTGTATCTTCTGGTCTGCCGTAAACTTTAGGGGATTTTATATCAATGCCTATCAATCTAGCGATGCCCTTCTCCACCACCCTATTTGTTACAGCAAGCATCTTCCAAGAAAACGACTTGACTTTCTTAATCATTCCGCCGTCGCGAAGAAGTATAGCATTCGCTTCGCCTTTAATATTTTCGCGTGCGTATTCAGTGAACTTATTCACAACCTGCGCAAATCTTTCTGATTTCTTGTCAAAAGCTTTGCACTTTTTTATCTTCGGATCCAGAATTCGCACTGCGCTGCTGAAATTTTTATGCGGGATTTTTCTGTAGTTTGGGTCTGTATTGCTTACATCATAGTAAAGATCTTTTCCGGAAAATTCAACCACGCATCTATACGACTCTCCGCCGTGAATTTTTATTTTAACGCCGTCTATTCTTAGACTTTTTTTTATACTGCCAAACGTTCTGTTTTTTACTATGCGCCCGCTGTTGTCTACTGTGCAAAAATTTCCACGGAAGAAAATTGATTTTGACTTTATGCCAAGTCCAAGTGCTTCAAGCGCTCCGCGCCCAGGATAGTCCTTATCATCATAGCCGAACATTTTCATAGTCGCAAAATCACTTTCTGGAACTATTTTTCTATCAACATGGTTTATCTCCATATAAGAAAGCCTGTGTAAATTTTCGGCGTCTGCATATTCAAAAGGAGTTTTGTTGCCAAGCGCGCTATATTTTAGATCGCCTAACCCATCAAGAACCACAAGAATAACTTTTTTCATTGCTATAAACTACCAACTATAAAATTATATTCTTAACTCAAACCTGTCCGCGAGTTTTCTGGCAGACTCATAATCGCCGTAGTTCAATAAATCAGCTATTGTCTGGTACAGTGGAGTTACGCGAAAACCGTCTATCTTCCCGCATGCATAGAAATCTTCCTTCTCCCTCGGAAGAAGAATCAAATTGCCGTTTCTGTGGTTTGTAAGCGCTACCATATCCACACTGCTTTTCAGTATATACGCATAGACTTTTCCAATTTTTCTTGCTTCACCGGTTCTTCTATTCATAGCAGAATGCAGTGCGAGCGCGTATAAAATGCCTGAATTCTTCAGGTACTCTTCTGCGTCAGAAACTGACACCCCGCAATAAAATGGCACTGCGCCTCTGCTGAATATCTCATTGTGAAAAGAGTAGATTAACAGTAATTTTGAGTAGTTTGATATTATACACCGGTTCTTTGCTATTCTTGCAAGAATAAATTTTTCAGACAGCGACTTGAATATCTTATTTACCAGCTGGGGCGACACGTTTGTTTTCTTTGCCACATCAAGCTGTTTTATCTCTGTGTCTCTGTTTGCAAGGAGATATCTATACACTCGCAGAGTAAGCCCTTCTAATTTCATTAAATATACTATTTAGTGTATCTTATATAAACATTATCACTATATAATGATTAGGGTTCAAGAATTTGGAGAAATTTTGAGATGCGCAGAGCTCGGAATACACTGCGCTGTCATTGGAAGCTTCGGCATGGGGAAGAGCTACCTGCTCAAAAAAGTGCATAAAGAGCTGGAAGAATCAATATTTTTTGTAAATGCCAGGTTCTCAAAATATGAATTATGCAGGACGCTTCGCTCAAATGAAAAAAGCAGGATAGGCGAACTGCTCGAGAAATTGAACTTCAAGTATGTCATAATAGACAACATACACAAATTGACTGAAGCAGGAAAGGATGTAGTGCTGAACCTCGCGGAAAAAAGCACACTGATAGTAGCAGGTGAAAATCTGCCGGATGGACTTCAGCATCTATTCAATATTGTAAAATTGAAAGCGCTCGACTTTGAAGACAGCTGCGCCTTGATTAAAGAAATTTACAAGGTTGAAGACAAAGTAAAATTTGAAATAGCAAGTAAATGCAGAGGAAGTCCGCTGTTGTGCGTTCAAGCAATAAAAATCTACAAGGCAACAGGCAAAGTTGAAGTATTCAAGAGAGACGTAAGTAGAAAAGAATTCAGATTCAAGATGCTGCGCATAGGCTACACCTTGCTGTCGTTAAGGTACTTAATGCTGGTGCAAAAGAGATGGGAATTGTATGCAGTAATGTCAATGATTGCGTACACCATTATATCAATATTCAAGTATAGGAGGAACTAGATAGTTAAGAGACTTGCTTGTAAAACATCTTCCCGAACATTGGATCTTCCACCAACTCATAAGCGTGTTCAAGGAATAGCGTCTCTAAATGAGCCATAGCAGGGCTTATGCTGACATAAATTTGCTTTAGATTATTCACATCAGCAAAAATTTCTACGTAGTGAACTAACTCATTGAACAAACGCGGATCTTTTTCAGTAAAAAAGTATTTGACGAAAACTTTCTCACCGCGAAGTTTCGCCCAAGCAAATCCTTTCAAATCCGGCATTTCCTGTATCCATATCTTTTCATTAATGGATATATTTTTCATTTGAGGCTCAAGAACAATGTCTTTAACATTGAACTTCTGCTTCAGAATTTTTTTTATATCTGGCAAATCTTCAACCACATATTCGCGAACTGACATAGTATAATCACACAAGCAATTGCTATATAATAATTGTGAACGCACTTTTTTCTTAAAAAGAAGTTGATTGGTTCTAGCTTCGTGGTGCGCAGAATAAAATGGGCCCTGGGGGATTTGGGAACGCACCTTTCTTAGAAAGAAAGCTGCACCAAAGAAGTTGATTGGTTCTAGCTTCGTGGTGCGCAGAATAAAATGGGCCCTGGGG
>CAYMQE010000016.1:7435-12737 GCA_964392695.1 Candidatus Woesearchaeota archaeon
GATTTGAACCCCCGACCTGCTGGTTAAGAGCCAGTCGCTCTGCCAGGCTGAGCTAAGAGCCCATAAGCTAAATTGAATTGAAACGATTTTAAATAAGTTGTCAAATTTCTTAAAAAAACGAAAAGTAAACGCTTATAAAGAAGACAAAAGAGCTATAATATACAAAGAGGTGAATAAGTCACATGCAAGATAGAGGAAGAGGAGGATTCCATGGTAGAGACATGGGCCCAAGAGAGATGCATAAAGCAACTTGCTCTGAATGTGGAAAAGAATGCGAAGTTCCATTCAAACCTACAGAAGGCAGGCCTGTTTTTTGCAAAGATTGCTACGCAAGTAAAAAAAGATTCTAATAATCTTTAGCTCTTTACCATCAATAACACAAGGCTGACTATTGCAATAGCCGGCGCAGTTATTGTGGCGTAGAAAATCAAGGTATTTGTTGTTAAATATTCCATTATTTTTATTATACCAAGTAAAAGGAACTCTAGAGAGCTAACAAAAAATCCTAAAAGAAACCCGTACATTAACAAATCTTCGGAATTCATACAATTAGGTTACCATAGGAAACTTTTAAATCTTACGAAATTAAATTTAGGTAATGCAACCAGATATGGAGATGATGGGCAAGATGGTCCTCGCAGAAATAAATAAAACAAATTTAATTTCCCTGGCGGAATACGGCTGGGTAGTAAGAAAGAGGCCTGATCTGCTGGAAGTTTTGGCAAAATATTACGACAGCGACATAATAGATGCGAAGTCAGCTTTCAAAGAAATAGAAAAAATATTGATGGAAAAGCCATAATAGTAAAATATTAAAAATGACTTGACATTGTTCTATTAAACAATACATCATGGAGGTATCAACAATGACAAATGAAGACAACAAAGCAAATGACAACACAGTGTACGTTGGTCCAAAGCCGCCCATGAACTATGTACTTGCTGTGATCACACAGTTCCAGAATGGAGCCGAAGTAGTCAACATAGAAGCTAGATGCAAGGCAATAAGCCGTGCAGTAGACGTTACAGAAATTATAAAAAACAAATTCATGGAAAGCATAAAAACAGAAAACATAACTACAGGAACTGAAGAATTGCAAAGTAGGGAAGGCAGAAACACAAAAGTTTCTCTAATTAGTATATCTCTACGAAAACCTTGAACAGAATCAGAAATGATATAATGCAAATGAGACATAAGTAGTGGTTAATATGAAAAAATTGGACTGTATAGAAATGAAGTATGAAGGAAGAATTGCAACAAACAATTTAGTCTTTGACAAAACAGAGAAGCCTATTGCGATTATAGTCGGAGCGCGCTATGTAATTAAAGGACTTGATGATTCTTTATTGGAACACAACATAGGGGATAAGTATACAATCAAAATAAAGCCCGAAGACGCATTTGGGATGCGCCATGGTGATTTCATGAAATTAATTCCTCTCAGCACTTTCAGAGAACACAACATAAATCCATACATAGGCCAGACAGTAAATGTAGACAATAAAATTGGCATAGTGCGAAGCGTTTCAGGCGGCCGTTCAATTGTTGATTTCAATCATCCGCTCGCGGGAAAAGAAGTTGAGTATAGTGTAGAAATAGTAAAAGAAGTAACAGACAGCAAAGAAAAAATTGAAGCTATGATTTTATTCCGCACAGGGTTAACTAATTCAATGTATAAAATTGATTTGACAAAAGAAAAATGCGTTATAGAGTACAAGGATAAAGAGAAGGTGTTCAAAGTATTGGGCCCAATTTTAGAAAATGACATCAAAAGTTATGCAGGAATAAAAAATGTAGAGATTAAGAAGTATGATGAAACTGCGCGAAAAAATAATTAACTGCAGATTAATAGATACAACTTCTTTTCCCAGGTTTTCTTAGCAAGAAAAGCTGATGCCGAGAACGAATTGGGTATTAAGTTTTTTAGGGAGTAAACGCACGACGAATGTCAAAAGCAATCTATTCTTTTGCCAACTTTTCTTAGCAAGAAAAGCTGTGCGAAAAGAATAAAAAGAGGTAACATCAGTATTCTACTATCCCAAGTGAAAAAATATGGACAGCATAATATCAAAATTCGCAAGTCAACAACAGCAATTTAGCGGTATAAAATCTCCGCGTCCAGATATAAGCAAAACAAAGGACATAGATGCTGAGTTGGAAGAACTTCTCGCGCAGAAAAGAACTGCAATAAGAGTTGTTGGTGTAGGCGGTGCTGGCAATAACACTATAACCCGAATGTCGGAATTAGGAATAAAGGGCGCAGAATTAATTGTAGTAAACACTGACGCGCAGGATCTACTGTGCTCTGTAGCTGACAAAAAGGTTCTTATCGGCCGTGAATTAACTTCTGGACTTGGAGCAGGTGCAGACCCAAACATTGGCCGTGAAGCTGCAAAAGAAAGCGAGACAGAAGTAAAACAACTCGTGCAAGGCGCAGATATGGTTTTCGTCACATGCGGATTAGGTGGAGGCACAGGCACTGGCGCAGCTCCGGTAATAGCTGAAATAGCAAGAAAGATGGGATCATTGACTGTTGGAATTGTTACTACTCCTTTCACAATAGAAGGAAAAAGCAGAATGGAAAACGCAATGGACGGCTTGGAACAATTGGAAGCAGCTGTTGACACGCTTATAGTTATACCTAATGATAAATTGCTTGAGATAGCTCCTGACTTGCCAATACACACAGCTTTCAAAGTATCTGATGAGATACTCACAAATGCAGTAAAGGGAATAGCAGAGCTTGTAACAAAGCCGGGTTTGATAAATCTGGATTTCGCAGACATAAGAGCAGTTATGCAGGGCGGAGGCGTTGCATTAATTGGCGTAGGAGAAAGCAATACAGAACACCGCGCCATAGAAGCTGTTGAGAAATCAATAAACAATCCGCTATTGGATGTTGATATTGCGGGTGCGACTGGAGCTTTAATTAATGTTATAGGCGGACCTTCAATGACACTTGACGAAGCAAAGGCAGTGATAGAGACTGTAACTGCGCGCTTGGACCCAAATGCAAAGATAATTTCTGGTGCGCAGGTATCACCTGACATGCAGGACACTATACGCGCTATGCTGATAGTAACTGGAGTAAGAAGTCCTCAAATTTTCGGCAAAGAAAAAACAATAGGTATAGTCCGCAAGAAAGAGATGGAAAACGAATTGGGTATTAAGTTTTTGAGAGAGTAAACGCACGACGAATGTCAAAAGCAATCTATTTTTTGGTCAAGCTTTTTTTCTAAAAAAGGTTGATGCCGAGAACGAATTGGGTATTAAGTTTTTAAGAGAGTAAGTTCTTTTGCCAACTTTTCTTAGCAAGAAAAGCTGATGCCGAGAACGAATTGGGTATTAAGTTTTTAAGAGAGTAAGTTCTTTTGCCAACTTTTCTTAGCAAGAAAAGCTGTGTGAAAATGAGTTATGCATCAAATTTTTAAGAGAGTAAGTTCTTTTGCCAACTTTTCTTAGCAAGAAAAGCTGTTTATATAATCCCTAAATCAACGTATAATCTATTAAGCATAATATCAACTTTTGCTGTAATTTGCCTCCAATAATGTGGCAACTCAATTGGTTCATTATACTTTAATGAGTACATAGCGATAATCATTGACAGCGTAGCAAAAATATTAGGTTGATTAACAACATATTCAAGCGAAGCTTTATCTATTGCTATTTTATTGTTTTTCAACTGCTGGCACGCTATTGCATGAAGCCGGCTTATATCTTTGCTGTCATCACACAAAATAGAATAGATAGCCTGTAAATTACTTCCATTGCTCACAATACCAGAGTATATCGTGGGGTTTAAATCATTTTACTTTTTGAAAAGTTAAGTTTATAAGTCCAAATTAAAGAAGACTATTCAAAAAGGGTAGTGTGAAATGGTTTTAGAAACACTAAAAAAAGAGTTGAAAGAGTTTAATTTAAGAAGAACTCTGACAGAGTATAAAAGAATAATTCAGATATCAAAAAAACCGACGTCTGACGAATTCAAGCAGATTGTACGAGTCAGCGGCATCGGTATGATAGCCATAGGCATCACCGGCTTCGTAATACAAATATTTTTCCAGGTATTTCAGGGGTTGTTCACATGATATTCGCGGTTAGAATAACAGCTGGAAGGGAAAACCAAGTTATAGATAAACTATTATCGCTGGGAAAACGCGGAACAGCTGACCTATACTCTATTCTCGCGCCATCTGGCGTAAAAGGATACATATTTGTTGAAGCAGACAACGCAGATATTGTTCAAAGCACTATATATGGAGTAAGTCACGTCAAGGGCGTTGTAAAAGGCGCTGTTCCAATGAAAGACATTGAACACTTCCTGGAGCCACAGGCAGTGCAGATAAAGATAGACAAGAACGACATAGTTGAGATAACTTCTGGTCCATTCAAAGGAACTAGAGCCAAAGTCACACGCGTCAACAAACTAAAGGAAGAGATAGTAGTTGAGCCTTTAGAAGCCGCAGTTCCAATACCAATAACAGTTAAATTGGACAACTTAAGAATAATTGAATACAAATCAAAGGTGGTGGGAAGCGATGCCAACAACAACGGTTGATATAATGGTTGAAGGTGGAAAAGCAACAGCAGGCGCTAAATTAGGCGTAGCCCTTGGCCCGTTAAAAATTAATGTGGCCAATGTCGTTCAGGAAATAAACTCAAAGACCAAAGATTTTGCTGGCATACAAGTCCCTGTAAAAATAATAGTTGAAACTCAAACAAAAACTTTTGAAATTGTAGTTGGAAGCCCTCCTACAAGTCAGTTGATAAAAAAAGAACTCAATGTGCAGAAAGGAAGCGGAGACTCCAAAAACACTAAGGTCGGTAATTTAACATTTGAACAGCTAGTAAAAATAGCAAAGGGCAAGATGCAGGTAATGATGAGCCGAAGCCTGAAGAGCGCAGCTAAAGAGATAGTCGGCACGTGCAAATCAATGGGTGTAACTGTGGAAGGTAAAGACCCCCGCGAAGTCATTTCTGAAATAGACGCCGGAAAATACAACGGCAAATTGAAAGATTAACTTCTATTATTTAAACGGCTATTTACTTATATGAAAAGTATATATAAACTTGATAAAAAAATAATTAGTAATCTGTCTAAAGATATAGCGGAAGATGTAGCAAACAAAATATATTATACCTTTCTTATGGCGCGCCACATACCAGAAATAGAAGCTATTAAGAGAGGCGAAATTAAAGCTTTAGAAGGCAGAGAACTCAAAAAATTTATGAATGATAAAATAAAATCACTCAGCGAATAAATCTGCAACTTCGTTTATACCAAGATTGAGAGCACAGCTT
>CAYMQE010000017.1:0-12688 GCA_964392695.1 Candidatus Woesearchaeota archaeon
TGGGGAAAGCGTGTCTGTAGAAAAAAATGAAAGACCTATAAAAAACAAAGACGCTGCGATAGCCGAAAAGAAAAATATGGCATTCTCTGGCACGATAGTAACAAACGGCGACTGTATAGGAGTTGTTATTTCTACAGGCGAGCAAACAGAAATAGGAAAGATAAGCAAACTCATAAAGCGTGTGGAAAGCAAAGAAACAGTGCTTCAAGTTAAATTGAAACGCTTGGGCAAGTCGCTTGCTTTGACTATAATTAGCATAATAATGGTAATTTTTACCATTGGCATTTATTCTGGACAGGATGTTTATAGCATGTTCTTTTTGTCTGTTTCTCTAGCGATATCAGCAATACCAGAAGGACTACCTGCTGTAGTAACTCTTACTTTAGCTATAGGTGTGCAAAAAATGGCGCGAAATAAAGCAATAGTTCGAAGACTGCCTTCTGTTGAAACTTTAGGAACCGTTGACGTCATATGCACAGACAAGACAGGGACTTTAACAATGAATGAAATGAGTGTTGAAAAGATTTGGATAGATAATGATATAGTAGAAGTTAAGGGAGTAGGATACGAACCTTTAGGAGATTTTACAAAAGAAAATAAGATTATAGAACCAAAAAATTCAGCAAATCTCTCTGAACTGCTGAAGATAGGTGCGTTATGCAACAATGCCAAATTGCTGAAAGAAAATGACAGTTGGAAGATAATCGGCGATCCTACAGAAGGCGCTTTGATTGTTTCTGCGTCAAAAGCTAAGATAGAAGTTGAAAAATATAGGAGAATAGTAGAATTGCATTTTGATTCCTCCAGAAAAATGATGAGCACGATAAATGAGTCTGAAGGAAATAAAAGAGCTTATGTCAAAGGCGCACCTGATGTTTTATTCGGTAAATGTAGGTTCATCATGCTGTCAAATGGAAAAGTTGCGCCATTAACAGCGAAGAAAAAGAAAGAAATAGACAGCATAAATCACAATTTGTCTTCTCAAGCTTATAGAGTACTTGGAATGGCTTACAAAGACCTGAAAGAAGAAGAAAAGGATTTCAGCGTGGAAAATATAGAGAAAGACTTGGTTTTTGTAGGTCTGCAGGCAATGATAGACCCGCCAAGAGAAGAAGTAATAAAAAGCGTGGAACTCTGCAAACGCGCGGGAATAAGAATTATAGTTATCACAGGAGACCAGAAAACTACAGCGTTAAGTGTAGCAAAAAAAGTCGGTATAGTGGATAAAGACGAGCGCGTGGTTGAAGGCGATGAATTGGAAAAAATGAGTATAGAAGATTTAGAAAAGATAATACCAGAAGTAAGTATATTCGCAAGAACAAACCCAGAGCACAAAGTAAAGATATTGCAGGCATTAAAAAGAAAGGGGCATAGCGTGGCAATGACTGGAGACGGCATAAATGACGCTCCAGCTATAAAAAATGCAGATGTAGGTATTGCAATGAATGCCAAAGGCACGGATGTAACAAAAGAAGCTTCTGATATAGTTTTAGTTGATAATAACTTTGCTACAATAGTAAAGGCAGTAGAGGAAGGCAGACATATATACTCCAACATTAAAAAATTTATAGTATTTTTACTCGCCAGCAATATAGATGAAATAGCTATTGTTGCTTTAACATTTTTAATTGGTCTACCTATACCATTTATTCCGCTTCAGCTTTTATGGATAAATTTAGTAACTGACGGCTTTCCAGCAATAGCAGTTGGTATGGAAACTCTTAATGGAAATGTTATGAACAAACCGCCGCGAAAAGTAAAAGAGAATATGTTGGATAGTGTAATAAAGTATGCTATACTAGTTGGTATGCTAATGTCAATAGCTATGTTTTTGTTATTCTATAGTTATTTAGGATACAGTACAGAAAGGGCCAGGACGATGGCATTTTCCTATGGTGTATTGTCACAATTAGTATTCGCATTTTCCATTCGCTTGGGTGATAAACTAATTTTAAAGGAAAATCCGCTGTCAAATAAGTATCTTGTTTTTGCTGTAATAAGCTCGTTATTATTGCAATTCAGTGTTATTTATGTAGATTTTCTTAGCAACATATTCAAAACATACCCATTAAGTGTGGGAGACTGGGCAGTCTTATTTGCATTTTCGCTTATGCCTGTTGTTGTAGTTGAAACACTTAAGTGGCGCAGAGGGATAAAGGTGGATTTGTAGAAAGTGATTTATTTGCAATATTGCAAATAAATAGAGTATGAAAGGCCGTCCAAAAGGTACTGATGTAAGAAAGAACATTTCCTGGATTTTAAGACAGTCAAACTATTCTTATGGCTATGAGATACTAAGAAACTATAATAGAATATTCGGTGCTGTAAAACCAAGAACACTATACTATAACCTCAAGAGTGGTGTATTATCAGAGGAGTTTATAGTTATGGATGTGAAAAAAGAAGTAGGAACATACACTTGGGGCAGTGAAACAGAGCGAGTGTATTATACTATAGGACCTTATGCACAGTATAACAAACTTAGTAATGAAGAACATTTGAATATAGATTCAATAAAAAGTAAGATGATTGAATTAGAATGGATGAATATTATTAATAATCTGCTCAAGAATTTATCATCAGAAATTGATGACTTTATAGTAAAAAAAGATAAGATGAAGTTCCAAGCAGTAGATAGCGTTCAAAAAAGACTGCAGCTCAAGATTGACAAACTGAAAGAATGGTGTGGTGCTAGAATAGAGTTAGATAGTATTAATGAAAAGATAGTAGAGATAACAAATAGATTAATTTGACCTTCTCTTCTTATGGAACAGCTTTTATGTTCGAAGTGAAATTAGGTTGTTAGCTTCTGCAACATTTTTAATAGGAGACACACCCCTCTATTTCTTATGGAACTTAAATTTTGAGACTTGTATAGGATGTTGTCTAAAATCAATTTTTTTGAAATTGTTCTATAGGACGCTTTATTTTTACGTTTTTATTATATTATTTATTATTTATTTGCAATATTGTAAATAAGTAAAGTAAGTAACTCAACAAAAAACAAAAAATAAATCTCCACAGGAAAAATAGGGGTGAGTGTGTTGGAATAATTGAGATAAAGTATATAAGGTTAGTTTCCTATAGAGATACTAAAATGATTTCTAATATGAATGGACAACTGTCATTGCAACAATTATTTGAGAGTTACTTAAACAAGGTGAGCATCTTCGTGAATAAAGATGCTATGAGCATAAACTACATACCTTCTATAATTTCGCATAGAGACAAAGAAATATCATTGTGCGCTCAGATACTTACCCCTTCACTGCGATTGGAATGCCCCAGTAATCTTTTTGTTTACGGCAAAACAGGCACTGGTAAGACTGTTTCAATAAAATATGTCTGCAAGCAACTGGAATTAGTTGCTCAAAGCAAGAATATACCTGTAAAATTTGTCTATATAAATTGCAAAATGAGAAAAGTTGCTGATACAGAATATCGATTGATAGCGCAGCTTTCCAGAGAATTAGGTCATGAGGTCCCAGTCACAGGTTTACCAACTGAAGAAGTTTACAAGATATTTGAGAGAGCTGTTGACGACAATAAGAAAATTATCCTTTTAGTTCTTGACGAAGTTGACAATCTTATCAAGAAATGCGGCGACGAAGTGCTTTACAATTTTACTCGAATGAACTCTGAACTGAAAAATTCCAAAATCTGCCTTGTTGGAATCAGCAATGACATTACAATGAAGAATAATTTTGATCCGCGAGTAAAGTCTTCACTGAATGAGGAAGAAATTATATTTCCTCCTTATGATGCTATACAACTCAAGGATATTTTGACAACAAGGAACGAAATAGCCTTTATGAAAGGAGCTGTTAGTGAAGAGATTATATCCAAATGTGCGGCATATGCAGCACGTGAAGATGGTGATGCAAGACGCGCTTTAAATCTTCTTAGAGTCGCAGGTGAACTTGCTGAGAGAGATAATTCTCCCTATATAGAAGAGAAATACCTTGACAAAGCGCAGGAAAAAATAGAAATTGACTTGCTTCTTGAGCAGATAAAGACGCAGCCAAAGCAGTCAATGGCAGTTCTTCACTCTATAATGCTGGAAAAGAATAATACTTCCAACACAGGCGATGTTTTCAACACGTATAAAGATATTTGCCTGAAAGCAGGCATTAAATTCCTTACACAACGAAGATTCAGCGACTTAATCAGCGAATTAGATCTTCTTGGAGTAATAAACACAAAAATAATAAGCAAGGGTAGGTATGGTAGGACGAGAGAAATAATACTAAACTTTTCAGATGACGTCAAAGAAAGAGTGACAGAAATAGTAAAAGAAAACCTGGGAATATAATCCGGTGGTTTGATTGGAACAAGTAAAACAAAGCTACCATATAGACGAAATTGTATCTATTTTTGCGCAGAATAATTACTTGCTTGATATCTCTTTAATAAATTTTGAGTGGAACAAGCTAGAGTTGACACAATTTCTGAACTTTATATCAAAACAAGACATTCCTAATAATTTAATCACGAGGAATTTTGTTGAACTCTTTTTAGACATTAAAAAGCCTGTAGCTATACCATTGTCCATTATATCAACTGAAAATCCTGTTAAAATAGTCAAAAGCTACGAACTGGAAAACAGGAACTGCGATGTAAAAGACTGGGTGGAATACTATAATGATAGATATAATCAACTTGGTGTTATCCTTCGTGGGCACGTTGAAATGAAAGATTCGACAAGCATAGCACATGCTTTCAAAATGGCAGAGAATGAAATCGTGTCAATTATCGGCGTTGTAAAAGAGATACGAAAGACAAAGAATGGCAACTATTTCTTTTCGCTTGAGGACCCTACCAGCGAGCTAAAATGCGTTGTAAACAGCTATAAGAAAGAGCTCTTTAATCTCTGCAAAGAAATTGTTCTTGATGAAGTAATAGGTGTTAAAGGAAAGAGAAGCAAAGAATTCCTGTGGGTTGATTCTATAATATTTCCAGATGCCTATTTAGAGGAAGTAAAACAATCGCCGCGAGAAGGTTATGCTCTATTTTTGTCAGACATACACGTTGGCTCAAATCGCTTCATGGCAAAAGAATTTCGCAGATTTATAGACTGGCTTTCTGGTAAGGAAGGCAGTGAAAAACAAAAAGAGGTGGCAAGCAAGGTAAGATACGTTTTTTTCTTAGGTGATTTAGTTGATGGCATAGGTATTTATCCAAATCAGGAAAAGGAGCTTACTATAACAGATATATACAAACAATATGAAGAATTAGCTAAATACCTCCTGGACATACCTGAAAGAATACAACTTATTATAATGCCTGGCAATCACGATGCCCTGCGAATAGCAGAACCGCAGCACAAATTCTTCAATGATATATGCAAACCGTTATATGAGCTGAAGAATGCTACTATAGTTTCTAATCCTTCCCTAGTCAATATAGACGCTGTTGGAAACTTTGGCGGTATAAACGTGCTTGGCTACCATGGCTATTCATATGACTATTACGCAAATGAAGTAGAGTCTGTCAGGGAAGCGGGTTCTTATGACGCTGTTGATGAATTAATGAAGCTGTTGCTTAAAAAAAGACACCTTGCACCGACACATGGAAGCACGCCTCTGGTAGCAACAAAAAAAGATTTTCTTGTCATAGACACTGTGCCAGATATATTTGCATCAGGACACATACACAAGTCTAAAATCGGATTATACAAGAAAATAACGCTAATATCCGCCAGTTGTTGGCAAAGCAAAACGCTATTTCAAGAAAAACTAGGGCACAATCCCTCTCCATGTGTTGTGCCTGCTGTAAATTTGAAGACAAGAGAAACATTTTTCTTAAATTTTGGTGTAAAAAATGAAAATTGAGTCTTATTTTGCGCAATTAAACAAAGAAGTAAATAAAATGTATGATTTAGCGGGAAAATGCAGAGATAAACATCTTGATCCAGAAGATAAAGTGGATATAGTGCTCGCACATGATGTTTCTGAACGAGTGGAAGGTTTGGTTGGCTCTTTGCAGTCGATAATTATCGGCAAAGGTATTCCAAGTAGAATCCGAGAGTTAGAGAAGATATACTCTGTCGGTGACTGGAGAATTGCGCTGACAATTGCAGAGGAAGTGGCTTCAAATAAATTCGGAGAATTTCCTAGCCAGCAATTAGCGCTTGAAACTGGTGTTCGAGTTGGTCTTGCTTACTTGACATTAGGTATAGTATCCGCGCCTCTTGAAGGGTTTGTTGAGCTAAAAATTAAAAAACGCTTGGACGGAGCACCCTATTTATCTTGTTTATTCGCAGGACCAATTCGTGCAGCAGGAGGAACAGCAGCAGCAGTTACATTGGTTATAGCTGACTATCTGAGCAAGAAATTTAATTATGACAGCTATGATCCTACAAAAGAAGAGATTGAAAGATACATTTCCGAGATAGATGTTTACCATTCTCGAATAGCAAGACTGCAGTATCTTCCAGATAATGAAGAAATAAAAATTGTGCTGAAAAATTTGCGAGTTGAGATAAACGGCGATCCTACATCGAAAAGGGAAGTTCTTATGCACAAATACCTTCCGCGTGTTGAGACCCCTTGCATACGAGGTGGAATGTGCCTTGTATTTGGTGAAGGACTTTGCCAGAAAGCCAAGAAAATAATGAAGAATATAGAAAAATGGGGCAAGGACTTTGGAATGGTTGATTGGGTATGGCTCAATGAGCTTCTTGAATACAGGAAGAAGAAATATTCTTCAAAGGAGGAAACAGCTGTAAAATTAGTTCCAAACAGTTTGTATATTGAAGAAGCTGTTGCAGGCAGGCCAATCTTTGGCCATCCTTCTAGACAGGGAGGCTTCAGGTTAAGGTATGGTCGTTCACGCGTATCTGGCATAGCTGCAGCTTCCATGCATCCTGCTACTATGGCGGTATTGAATAATTTTATAGCAACAGGTTCTCAGTTGAAGTTAGAACGCCCGGGAAAAGCATGCATAGCAACACCCTGCGACTCAATAGATGGACCTATTGTTATTCTGAAAGATGGAAGTATGATAAAAATAGAAAGCGAACAGCAGGCAAATGAACTTTTACCACAAATAAAAAGAATTCCATTTCCCGGCGATATTTTAATTAATTACGGCGATTTCGTGCAGTTCGCCAGTGTTTTGGTTCCAAGCGCCTACGTTCCCGAGTGGTGGGTTCTTGATTTGAAGGCAAAGAATGTGCCTATTAGCGAATATCTATTGCAAAATTCAACAAAGCACGAAATAAAATTTGAAGACGCGATTAAATTCTCCAAAGAGCTAAACATTCCGTTGCATCCTAATTTTCTTTTCCGTTGGAATATGATAAGTCTTGAAGAGCTTGAGAAGCTTTTAATATCCCTGAAAAAATCAACCTACGACGGCTTTTTGAAAGTGGAAAAAGATACTGAATTAAAACAAATTCTTGCTTTTAGTCCTCCACAAATCCACAGTTGATTACTATTTAGTAGAACCGCCATTGTCAACAGCTTTGCTATATCAAGTTGGCTATTTACCTTCGCTGTCATGGAAAGAAATTTCAGAAGACGCTATTGACACACTTTCAGAAATAAACAAACTATGCGAATTCAAAATTATGGACGTGACTGGCACTCCGATAGGCTCAAGGATGGGACGCCCAGAAAAAGCAAAGATTAGAAAACTCAAAGGTTCTCCACAGGGAATATTTCCATGCGGGAAAGAAGGGGGAAGAATGAGGAATTTGATAAGCTCCTTTGACCTTGGCTACATAAACTCTAATTTTCCAGTTCTATTCTGTGAAACATGCAATAAAGGGACTATATACATTAAATGCGAAAAATGCGGTTCAAAAACAAAAGAGATGCATTTTTGTGAAGTATGCAAGCAATCAGTTGATGTTGCTGTGCATTGCAGTAAAAATACTATCTTCTATAAACCAACAAAAATAGATGCAAAATACTATGTTAACAACGCTTTGAAGAATCTTGGTGTTAGTCTGCCAGAACTTGTTAAAGGTGTAAAAGGCACGTGGAGCAAAAAAAGGATACCAGAGCATCTAGAGAAAGCAATTCTTCGCGCAATACATGAAGTGTACGTTAACAAAGATGGGACAATACGCTATGACATGATTGAGGCGCCGATAACACATTTTAAGCCCGTAGAGATAGGAACTTCTGTTGAGAAAATCAAAGAGTTGGGCTATAAGGTTGATATAGACAACAACCCACTAGAGAAAACGGATCAATTAATAGCTATCATGCCACAGGATATTATACTTCCCGACTGCCAAGCTATGGAGGAGTCTCGTTCTCCAGAAACTCTTGTCAGAATATGCAACTTTATAGATGATTTGCTCGTTAAATTCTACAATGAAGACAAATTCTACAATGTAAAAACAAAAGATGATTTGATAGGACAGTTAGTTATTGGCCTTGCTCCGCACACATCTGCCGGCATCGTCGGAAGAATAATCGGTTTTTCGCAGACACAAGGATTCTATGCGCATCCTTATTATCACGCTGCTATGAGAAGAAACTGCCTGACTTCAGATTCAATGATATACTTTAAAAATTCACATGAGTTGCATACTTCAACAATTGAAGAATTTTTCGAGCGGTATGCGGATAATCCTAAAGTTTCTGATATGTACGGCAGTGAAGAGATAGATTTAGTAAATAAACCTTTGTTAGCCTTATCTTCTGATACTTTTGGAAATTACAACGAAAAGAAAATTGTAAAAGCTTTCAGAAGAAAATATTCCGGTGATATCATTAAAATAACGTGCAAAAGCAATCAGGAAATCAAAACTACGCCAGAACACAGGCTTTGGGTTTTTGATGACAATCAATTAGTTGAAAAGATGGTAATGGAATTAAAAGAAGGCGATTTGTTAGCTAGTTTGAACCGTGTTGAAGATGATGAACATAAGATAAATGACATAAATATAATTAATTTACTGTCAAATGACGCTGAAATAGAAAATTTAACAGTAAGAACTTCAAGAGAATTTTGCGATAAAATTAAATCACAAATAAAGCTACCTAAAGCTAAATTTAACAATATATTTTCTCGTAGACCTTATGCGATACCACTAACTATCTTTAATCAGTTGAAAATAGATTCTACAGAATTAACTAAGTTTAAAATTGGCTTTAAACGAAACTTTGGTCAAATACCTGTGTTGTTGAATGCTAAAAAATTTGCAAAGTTGTTGGGTTATTACATTTCAGAAGGTTGTGCATGGCAATCAAAAGTAAAAAATAAAAATTCTTGGCATGTTGATATTGCTGCTAGCAATTTGAATGTGCAGCATGATATAAGGCAATTATTGGATAATTTAGACATAAATTATACGGTATTTAAAACAAAAATTACAATAACCAGCAAAATATTATACAAGATTTTCGTAGAAAAACTAAATCTAGGTGCGAAGGCGCATAAAAAACAAATTTCAGACATCGTGTTGAACTGGCCTAAAGAACTAGTTTTTCAATTCTTAAGTGGACTTTATCAGGGAGATGGTAATGTTTACAAACGAGAGATAAAATATACTACAGTTTCTGAAAAATTGGCAATGCAACTTTACTTTTTGTTAACTAAATTGAATTTTACACCAAGCTTTAGAATAGAACGGGATAAGATTATCAAATCTGGTTTAGTTTACGAGAAGTATAAAGCTAAAAATATTGAACCTCCACGCACAACGCTTCATTATGTTTGTTTAAACTCAACTGATGCAGAGCAATTTGCTAAAAGTATTGTATTATTAGACAAGAAAAAAGAAAAACTTGACGAAATTAAATCAATTGCAAGAAATCGCAGACTGAAACTGTATAATAATCTTAGGCTTATACCTATTAAAAAAATTGAAATAGAACAATATGAGGGCTATGTATATGATATACAACTTGAAAAAGGAGATAAGATATTCGCCGCTGGCAAAGGACAATTGTTATCTCACAACTGCGACGGCGATGAATCCTCAGTAATGATGCTATTAGATGGACTGTTGAATTTCTCCCGCCAATTTTTACCAGATTCGCGCGGTTCACGTTCGATGGATGCCCCTCTTGTACTTACAACAGTGTTAGTTCCGAATGAAGTTGACGATGAAGTGCATAATCTTGATGTGTCTAATGGCTATCCTATTGAATTGTATGAAAGCTCTCTAAAACTAAAATATCCGTGGGACATAAGCAATATAAAACAAATCAAACAGTTTCTTGGAAAGGAGGGGGAATACGATGATGTTGGCTATACACACCCAGTGTCCAGCATAAATTTGGGGCCCAAAGTAAGCGCATACAAAACATTAGTTACGATGATGGACAAAGTTGAGAAGCAGATGGAGCTCGCAGAAAAAATAGACGCAGTTGATGAAAGCGATGTCGCCAGCATGGTCGTTGAAAAACATTTTTTGAAAGACATTAAAGGAAATTTTAGAAGGTTTGGCTCGCAGAATGTGAGGTGTGTTGAATGCAATGAAAAATATAGAAGAGTTACAATGGCGGGAGTATGCACGAAATGCAAAGGAAAATTAATTTTGACAGTAGCTCATGGAACTGTTACAAAATATATTGAGCCGTCTGAAATGCTGATAAACAAATACAATGTGCCGCCCTATCTGAAGCAGGTATTTGAAACAATAAAAAGAAGCGTTGACAGCGTATTCAAGATAGAAAATAAAAAACAAACTAAATTAATGAACTATTAATCACATTTTTATATATGCCATGCATTAAAAACATAAAGGAGGTGGATTTCATGGCAATGGTTGTAAAGCGCGGCGGTAAACTGCAGGCATTTAATATTGACAAAGTAAAACATGCTGTCAGTGCTGCATATGCAGATGCTAAAGATGATTTAATCAGAGAAGTTGCAAGATCTGTCAGCGCCTCTGTCAAAGGCAGAAAAGAAGTTAAAGCCCGCGTGATACGCGACAAGATAGTAAAGAAGCTTGATTCAATGGCGCCTATTGTTTCGCGCTCGTGGAGAAGATACGAAAAGCGCAGGAAATAAATATTTTTATTTATTTTTAATATATTAAAAATAGAAAATTAGAGTCGGCAGTATAAGGCATCCCATCATTTGGCTGTTTCTTACATTCCACTTGTTTGTTAATTTTCCTGTCATTGTTGACAGAAACAATATCCACAATCCAGCTGACCCATTTATTGAATACACTAATGAAATAATAATTAACAGCGCAATTGAATACATAATTTTCATATTTAGTCTGTGCATATTCTTTACCATATAGCCTGCTGTAAATTTGAATACAAAGTAAGAGCCGATGCTTGCAATTAGCACGCTTAATATCAATGTATTGAATAATGCAGTGATGTCAACCAATTCAGACAGCGCGACAAGAACACCGCTTCTTGCTTTATCAATAGTTCTTAAGGTAAGTAAGGAGAAGAATACGTCTGCTGTATTCACTCCTGCTACACTGACTATAATATTTTTCTTGTCTGTTTCTTTACCTCGCCTCAATTCTTCCGACAGCAAACTTGCCTGTGCGGGCCCAATTGCCGGTATAAAACTCAGCGTGCTTGCAGAAAGAAAGCCCAAGAGCATACTCTTTATCATATCTTTTCGCTCAAACGCTTTAGCTACTCTTTCAAACTGCGCAGGCACCTCTTCATTTATTTTTTCGAATATCATACTTACACCGAATAATCCAGTTAGCATCGGCAGAAATGGATCTTTCATTTCCATATTGAATGTGTACATGCCTAATAATCCTGATAGAATAAAAATGGCGCTAGAGCGCAGAATATTTTTTCCACTGAAAGTAAGATGCAATGCAATAAAGAACAGCAGAAATGGCACGAAACTTTTTATTTTGCTGTAAACATAAGGCACTATATAAATTTCAGCCGGCAGAAATAGAATAGCTATGAGTATGCTACCCAAACATCCTAATGCAACTAATTCCACAGCTTCCAATCCTTTTCGTTCCTGCACCATTTCATGAAGCGGGTAATTTGAAATAACGTTGCTTTCATCAGGAACGCCGAGCATTATTGCTTTCAAAAATTCAAAGAAATTCGCAGAAATTGCCATTGAGACTAAGGCAGATGCTATAATCACAGGAGGCACGCCTGCGATTAAACCGCTGTACGTCATTATTGCCGATGCAACTAAATTAGAGTGCAATCCTGGAACTATACCTACGAGCAATCCTATGAATATCCCTAAAATAGTTCCAGCAAAAATGTCCAGCATTACTTCTTTTCATTCAATTTACAGCAAATAAAATCTTTTCCATTTTGTCCGCCACTTTTTTCGCATTTAATTTTGACGAATCAAACTCAAACAATGTCTTTTCTGGAATATAGCCGTTATCAAATGCTTCCTGTCCGCAGTAATTGCATAATTCACTTTCTGCATTATCGTTAATTTTTCTTTTGCTGTACCTTCTTTTTTTCAGCCTTTTTTCAAGCTCTTTTACATCGCAGCGCAGAACGAAGCAATAATCTCCCTTTACTGTTCCAGCAAATACAGATTCAACTATAACAAATTTTTTTCCCTTCGCAAATTTTTGCACCAATCTATTGAATCTTTTTTCATCAATTACATCCGTCTGCATTTTCTTGTCCCTTCTAATAATCGCTTCTTTGAAAAAATGCCCATTTACAATTACAGCACCATCTAATCTTTTTGACAATTCCTTCGCAACTGCTGTTTTTCCAGTGCCGGAAACGCCTGTTATAGCTATAATCACAACTTT
>CAYMQE010000018.1:0-12088 GCA_964392695.1 Candidatus Woesearchaeota archaeon
TTGTAAAATTGTCCGATTTCGCGGGCAGGAAAGTAATAATATATTTCTACCCAAAAGACAACACACCAGGATGCACAGCAGAAGCCTGCTCTATACGAGACAATTTTTCAGAAATAAAAAAGAAAGCAATTGTGCTGGGCATTAGCATGGACAATGAAATTTCCCACAAAAAATTCGCTGAAAAATACAGCCTGCCATTTGAATTGCTGTGCGACGCAAAGGGCGAAGTTTCAAAAGCGTATGGCGTAAAAGGATTTCTCGGAATAAAGAGAACGACATTTGCCATAGATAAAAAGGGCTACATAGAAAATATATTGACAGAGATAGACAATAAAAGGCATGGAGAACAAATTCTTGAGGCTGTAAAATGAAAGACTACAACGGCATTATATCAAAAATAATAAAGCAGACCCATAATGTGAAAACATTCCGCATAAATATGGGCGAAAAATTCGATTTTCTAGCAGGACAGTATGCTATGATTATAACAGAAAATAAAAAAAACGGAAAAATAGCGCGGGCATTTTCGCTTACAAATGCGCCGGGAAAAAAATACATAGAAATCACGATGAAAATAGAAGGTGAGATGACTGGGCTGATGGACAGGGAAAAAATCGGCGACAAGCTGAAAATACGCGGTCCCTTGGGAAGTTTTACTTTGGACAGTTCAAATGACGACATTGTATTTATAGCCGGAGGCGTAGGCATAACACCTTTCATCAGCATGATGAGACACCTAAAGCAGACAAAATCCAGAAGGCATATTACTTTTCTATATAGCGCGAAGACGCCGGAAGATTTTGTCTATTTCGAAGAGCTGAAAAAAATGTGCACTGACAAAAATGTAAGCTGTGGTATTTTTACCATCACAGCCGACAGCGTAGAATGGCGCGGAAAGATAGGCAGGATAGACAGAGTTATGATAAAGGAAAATGTGAGAAACATAAAAGAAAGTACATTTTATATCTGCGGACCTCCGCAAATGATTGAGTCCATGATAAATATTCTATACGAACTCGGTGTGGAAAAGAAAAAAATACGCATAGAAAGATGGTAGCTAAATGGTATATAAATATCTTGAACACACGGCAGACGCAAAATTCCGCGCATTTGGAAAGAATTTTGAAGAAGCTCTGTCAAACGCTGTCACTGCAATGTTCGGCATGATGACAAGAATAGACGAAGTTGAATCTAGAGTAAAGGAGAAAATAGAGATAAAAGCAGAGGACATGAAATCTTTAGTCTTTGATTTTCTTGATGAACTACTATATCTTCTTGATACAAAGGGAATAGTCTTCACTCATTTAGAAAATGTAAAAT
This sequence comes from Candidatus Woesearchaeota archaeon, assembly GCA_964392695.1. GTDB lineage: Archaea > Nanobdellota > Nanobdellia > JAFCGN01 > JAFCGN01 > CAYMQE01. The sequence continues at coordinate 1,321 of CAYMQE010000018.1, forward strand.
TCGACCCTGAAAATTACAAAGTAAGCGCAACCGCAGTCGGCGATTTGTACAAAAATTATGAGATGCACGGAAGCATAAAAGCAGTTACGTACAATGAGATGGTAGTTGAAAAAGAAAAAGATAAGTATGTCATACAAGTGGTTGTTGACATATGAATATCAAAAAAATATCGGAATGCGTGTACGAAATTCCGCAAACTGGGAAAATGAGTGTTCCAGTTAGAATATTCGCTTCTGAAGCTATTCTGAAAGACATGCACAATGATTTGACGCTTCAGCAGGGTATGAACGTTGCACAGATGCCTGGAATTTACAAGTGGTCTATTCTGATGCCAGACGCACACCAAGGCTATGGCTTCAGCGTTGGCGGTGTAGCTGCTTTTGACTACAATAATGGGTGCATAACTCCTGGAGGGATAGGGTACGACGTGAACTGCGGTGTACGTCTATTAGTCTCGCAGTTGAAAAAAGAAGAGATGTATCCAAAAATAAAAGAGTTATTGGAAGAGCTTTTCAAAAACGTGCCGAGTGGTGTTGGTTCGGAATCAGTCTTCAAATTAAGCGACGAAGAACTGAATGATGTACTTAACAACGGTCTTCAATGGGCGTTGAAAAAAGGCTATGCTACGAAAGACGACATTGAGCACTGCGAAGAGCATGGAAGTATGGAAGGCGCAGATGCTTCAAAAGTTTCAATGAAAGCAAAGGGAAGGGGAAGACAGCAATTAGGAACCTTGGGCGCAGGAAATCATTTTCTTGAAGTGCAATTCGTGGACGAAATATTTGACAAGAAAGTTGCAGAAAAATTTGGCATCAATAAAGCAGGGCAAGTTGTCGTGCTTATTCACACCGGAAGCAGAGGACTCGGGCATCAGGTATGCACTGACTATCTGCGCAGAATTGAGAAAGAATTGCCAGAACTTGTAGCTAAACTTCCTGAAAGAGAATTAGCTTACGCTCCTGCGCGTTCGCAAATAGCTGTTGACTATCTGAAAGCAATGAAAGCAGCAGCTAATTTCGGCTGGTGCAACAGGCAGTTAATAACGTATCAGACACGTGCAGTGTTCAAAAAAATATTTGGCGCTGAACTAAATCTTCTATACGACGTGGCTCACAACATGGCAAAAGTTGAAGAATATGACGGCAAAAAATTTTACGTCCATCGTAAAGGAGCTACCAGAGCTTTTCCCAATCAGCCGATTTTTATACCTGGAAGCATGGGCACAGCGTCTTATGTTCTAGTCGGAACTGAAGAAGCTATGAAATTGTCTTTCGGAAGCACAGCTCATGGCGCGGGAAGATTGTTGAGCAGACACGCTGCGAATAAACAATATCGCGGTGAAATTGTAAAAAATGAACTTGAAAAGCAAAAGATATATGTCAAATCAGCTTCGTATAGCGGTATATCTGAAGAAGCTCCCGGTGCGTACAAAGATGTGGAAGAAGTTGTCAGAGTCTCCCATGAAACAGGTATCGGAAAAAAGGTGGCACGACTAAAGCCAATAGGTGTGATAAAAGGATGATGCTGTATAATCTCGTTTTGCTGTTGATGCTATTACCTAAGAAAGCGCAATCACCTTCCACGCTCGCTGTCATCATCTTCACTATTGCCGGTATTGGCGTCTTATTCACTATAGCAGTTATGATGTTTGATCTGCGCTCGGAAATATTCTTTTGGTTCTGCGGAATTTCTGCAGATTACAGAGATTTGGCGCTGAAGGAATTTATAGGTTCGGGCAATTTTGCCAAAGAAATGTTTGGAGAAGCTCTCGCTTCTCTGCCTATGATATGCGGAGTAAAAACGAATATAGAAAGTGGTGGAACGCAGGATTTCAAGAAAGTGGATAAAGAGGATTTTCTAACTGCGCTGCAGAAAGAGTCGCAGCGATGCTGGACTATATTCAACGCTGGAGAAGGAGATTTTGCGCACAATTTGCGCAATCCATTCATCTGCGAATTGCTGTCTTATGACTTGAAAGAGTCTGTGTCTATGAACGAGATTAAAGATAAGTTGAGTATACCTCTTCAATTGCGCTCCGCAAATGAAGAATATTATACTTCTATATATGAAGACTACCGCTCCGCACCAGGAGTGTATGATGCATCGTTTTCTGGACCCGTTTCTGTCTTTGTAGACTATTTTGACTATGGAAGTTATGGAAAGGGAGATGTAAGCAAATGCAAGGTATATTCCTTTGGGCAGGTTAAATGCGACGCTGTCTCTACAGTTGAATGTGGGAAGCTCTACGGCGCTCCAACTGGTGAAGGAGTAGATATTGGCTCTGGTGACTATACGCAGTTCGGCTCCAGCGCCAACTTTTGTACGTCTCGGTCTTCCTCTGCTCCGGGTTTGACTAAAGAGAACCCTTTGTTACCTGCTTCGTGCTCTGATGCTTTGCTACTATGCTTTAGATTTGAAGGAGATGTTGTGATTCCGGCGACGGATTATATGTGTTTAGATGTAATTAGTTATAGAAGTGGAGATAGTGGCATAAGTAATGAATGTCCTGTCGAGAAGGTAATTTCCACTACGATAAGTCCAAGCAGTTTTGATATATGCACTGGCGGAGATAGCTGTGAAGATGGAGTTCTTTCAACCTCTTTAGAAATTTCGATAGACGAAAAAGTGAAACAAATAGAATTCTCATGGTTCACTTCTAAAGACGTCAAAATTACAGCAAGCTATTTTGATGGCACAAATTGGAAGAAATTCCACGAGCTTAAAGCATTAAGGCGGGAAATAGAAAAGGATAAAGAACACTATTCAAAGACGCAGATAAATGACTATGTAGAAAAGATTAAGTTTGAATGTGACGGAAATCAGAAAGAGGAATATGTATGTAAATTATATGGACTTCTAAATATAACATATGTAACTACAACATAGTCATAACAAACGAAATATTTATAAATGATGCCAATCTAACTTTGATTATGGCAACAGGATATTATCATAATGCTAAGCAGGAAAAACAACCTTCAAGAGATGGGCTAATAAAAAGAATAAAAGATAGCGCATCATTTAAAGTGGGATACTTTTCTTCTTTAATTTCACAATTAGCTTATGGCTATTGGGTTAATGATAAAGTGGGAAATTATTTACGAATAGATGAAGAGGGACAAATTACACAATCACCATCGGCAAACATAGATGTTTTTCCTATACCTAGAGAGGAATATCTCGGAGGACGTTTAGAATTCAACCGCCCATTAGACAGTCCAATAGATGAATTCGTAGCTAATTTAGTGCATTTTCACCCAGCATATGGCGTTCTATTCGCACTAGCCACTTCAGCAGTTGTTGGTTTGGCTACTTACTTCCTTACAAGACCATTTGCTAAGAAGAATGGAATTGACGAAGTAATAGAAGAAGCACAAACTGCTTTGGATGAAAAAGCGAAAATTCCAACCACTCCGCAACCATCATTATCATTAGATAAATTGGTTGAGAATAAGTGGTTGCGGGACAGGGAATGTTAATCATTTATTTGCATTATTGCAAATAATTCAGATTTATGCAACACACTTTACTCAAGAACAAAGTTTAAAAACTGTATTCCTTATTTGAATAATTATGAATAGTAAATTTGTTGTTGTAACTGGAGGAGCAGGTTTGATTGGCTCTAAATTATCAAAATTTTTACTTGATGAAGGTAAAAAAGTTTTAGTAGTAGATAATTTATCTAGGGGTTCTTATAAAAATATAGAAAATTTGGAATCTTCAAAATTTGAGTTTCAAAAAATAGATATAAACAAAAAACCTGATGATTTTTCAGAGGTAGTAAAAGGTGCAGATTATATATATCATCTGGCTGCTAAAGTTGCTGGCGTAAAAGAAACAATTAGAAATGAAGAGAATATTGGAAATTATAACTCTAGAATAGATAATAATGTCTTCAATGTAATTACTAAAAATAAAATAAGTGGAATATATTACATGTCTACCGCATGTGTTTACAATGTAGACTTACAGGCAAAAGATAAACCATCTTTTTTACTTAAACCAGAAAATTCAAATATTCCTACTGTTAAACCTGAATCTTTATATGGTCTTGCTAAGTTAAATGGCGAAGCAAAGGCAGCATTCCTCACTATTAAAGGAATAAAAGTTTCTATAGGTAGAGGATTTAACATTTATGGTCCTGGTGAAGCAGGCGAACAGAAACTCGAAGATTCACATGTTATACCGGCACTATCAAAAAGAGCACTATTGATGGATGATCCATTTATAGTTTGGGGAGACGGGAATCAAACAAGAAGCTTTACATATGTTGATGATGCTGCGAGGGCAATAATTTTAGCTTCAAAAAAAATATTTGATGCAACAGTTTTGAATATAGGAACAAGCAATCGTATAAAAATATTAAAACTTGCCGAGAAAGTAATAGAAACCAGAAATGAAGTAACATATCATAAGGAAAAACCAAATATATTTGTTAAACCCGAGGAACCCATTGGTGTTTACCATAGAGCTGCAGATATAACTCAAACAAAAAAGATTCTTAATTGGGAACCAGAAACGTCACTTAAAGAAGGATTAAAGAAGACTATGTTATGGTATATAGAACATCCGGAAGCATTTAAACGGAATAGTTGGAACATTTGATGGAGATTTAATATATCTAACACTTAATGTGTATCATGGGCTATTGGTGTAAAAATGAAACTACTATTTGAGTTAGGTGAACTTATTAATTTACATAGAATGACTGATAAAATATTGAAAAAGGTTTTTCTTATATGGTATGGCTTTGTAATGATATCTACAATACCCATATATCACTTTCATAAATATTTATACTTCTCTTTTTGGTCTATAATCCATAGAAATTTAACACCCGCTATGTGGATAAGTACTAGTTTTGGCGTATTTCATTGTAGGAAAAAAACTTCAGATATAGCATACTTGATACCTACTTATGAGATAAAAACTAGTGGATACATAAAAAATAACAGGGGTATATTCATAGATGTTGGTGCCCACATAGGACGATATACTGTTATGTCTTCAAAGAAAAGTAAAAAAGTTTTAGCTATAGAACCTGATAGAGATAACTATGAAGCTATAATTCGTAATGTTAAGGCAAATAATATAAATAATGCAATAATATTGAATTTAGCAGTTTACAATAAAAGTGCAGTAAAGAGATTTTACTCAAAGTATATTGGTGGAACAAATTCTCTTGAACCCAAAAAATCAAAATATAAATTTGTCAATTGTAATTCGCTGGATTATATAACAAAAAAATGTGATATAAAACCAGAACAAATAACTTTGATTAAGATAGATATTGAAGGAACTGAACTTAATGCCATTCTAGGAGCTAAAAATATATTGAAAAAATCTAATGCAAAAATAATTTTTGAATCACTTAATAAGTCAAATTTAAATAGATGTAAAGAAGTATTACATAAATTTAATTATTCAGTGAAACAATTGGAGATGGTCAATTATATTGCAAAAAAACATAAGTAATTTCATATACAATGAATATAATTTAAAAATAAAATATATAAAAGAATTAAAGGGCGGATTTTCAAATATTAACTACAAAGTTTTCACAAAAGATGGAGAAAAGTTTGTATTTAGACTTTCAAGGATGGAGAAATTAAAACATTTAGATTTAGAATCTTACATAATCAATTCATTAAATATGGAAAATAAGTATGTTATACCACAGAAAGTAGAAAGTAAAAAAGGTAGAGATTGGGTTGAATTCAATAGCACTCCCGCAACACTATTTAATTTTATATCTGGAAAAACAAAAAATATTGATAACATAAAAAATAAAGATGAGTTCTATAAGGATTTAAGTATTATTATAACAAAGATTCATTCATTGCCAATTCTACTAGATAAACATAAACAATTTACTGGAAATAATTTATTTGCGGATTACTTAAAAAAAATTAATAGTTATAGCCAAATAGTACGGGAATCTGATAAAGAATGGAAAGTTTTATTTAGAGAGAATCTAACGTTCATAACTAAACAATTAAGAAAAGAAATTATTAACTTTGATAAAGTAAATAATAGATTATGTTATGTACACAATGACCTAAGAATGCCAAATTTCTTGTTTAAAAACGACAAGTTTGTAGCTATGATTGATTTTGATGATGTTGCCATAAGAGATAGGGCATATGATTTAGCACTTATTTTTGTAGAGAATTTTATGGATAAGGAGGTTATTAGCACGAAAATAAATGATTTTGTTGCAATAGAAGAGTTTAAGGATTTTTTAAACGTATATGAACAATATACAAATGTTAATAGTGAGTTATTAAGGAAGATAACATATGAGATAGTCTCAACGGCATTTCCAGTTCTTTCTTTTGTTGGTAGAGATCCAGATTTTGATGACAATATTAGGATGAAAAATATAGGATGGTATACTAACATTGTTAAGTTGTTCAGCAACAGAAAACAGAAGGAAAAAATCTTTAATACGCTAAGAAAAACTTAATTTCAAAACATTTTTATAGGTGCTTAATTTGTCACATGTGATGGTTGAAACTATAGTTTTTGGATTGCTTAAACCTGACTGTACAAAAAGAGGCTTGGTAGATATAGTTATAAAAGATATTGAAATGTATGGTTTTGTTATTAGAAATCGGTATAGACGAAGATTAGATACATTTGATGTATTTATCTTATATGGGCACAATAGGGATAAATGGTTTTACAAATCACTGGAAGAATACATGACTATTGAGGACTCTGTCCCTTTTATAGCCGAATCAAAAAATGGGTATGATGCAATAGATACGTTGAAAGAGTTAGTGGGCTACTACATAATTGAACTTGCAAAGCCAAATACAATTAGAAAGAAATATGCTATTCCAAATTTTTTTAATATTGATGTAATTCAAACAATAATTCATTCTTCAAATAATACTGACGAAAGAAATCGTGAATTGAAACATTTCTTTCCAGAAGAATACAAAAACTTAAATTTATGAGTTTATAGGGGTACTACATGAAGATAAGACAGTCAGTAGGTGTTTTTCTCAAAGACAGGTTGGGAAAATTTTTAATCCTTAGAGTAGAAATTAATAAAAAAGTAGATGGTAAAATTGTTGGGAAAGAAGTAAGTTGGGATATACCAAAAGGAGGTATAGAATCTGGAGAAAGCAAAGTTCAAGCACTTATAAGAGAGTTAAAAGAGGAAATTAATACTGATAATATAGCAAATATTAAAGAACTTGATCATACTTTTTACTTTGATTTTCCTGATGACATAGCAAAAAATATAGGCTTCAAAGGACAGGAAGTTTATTTGTTTTCTGCAGACTTTAAGGGAAATGAAAAAGATATTAAAGTTGATAACGATGAGATAAGCGGATTCAAATTTTTGAATCCTGAAGAATTTTTAAAACAATTAACATGGGAAACTACAAAAAAGGCATTTAGAATAACTTATCAATAAATATAATTTTTTTATTTTTTAGAGGCCCAGATTACAACGCCGCCGCTTATTGGAAAATCAAGCCATGTTTTTCTTATTAACATGCTTATGTTATACGGCAACCAATTCAGAGGAAAACAATCAAGATAGACTTTTTCAACGTACATGTCTGATTCTTTCATAAATCGTTTTAGATCAGTTCTACTAAATTGTGTTTCCCATCCATATCTCCATTTATTAAATAATATTAGTATATGTTTGTAAATTGTCAATAATGTATACGTATACGGGACCCCAATTACTAGCAACCCACCCGATTTAAGAATTCTCTTTTGCTCTAAAATTATATTTACAGGATCTTTAAAATGTTCTAATACGCCTCCACTAAATACTATATCGAAAGAATTGTCTTGGAAAGGTATACTTCTTAGTTCACCTCCGATAACCTTTACATTTGTTTTTTCTTTTGAAAAATATGATTTCATATATTTAAGAGCCTTTTTTGAGAAGTCCAAACAATAATTTTCGGTATTACATTTTTTTAATAAATAAAAGGAGTCTGTACCACTTCCCGCGCCGACTTCTAAAACTTTTCTATTCTTAATATTTTTAAAAAATTTAATTATTTCATCCATTCCGCGTGTGTAATAATGATCAAATCCTTTACCGAGTGTTTCTGACCAATGTTCATCCCAATGTTCTACAGTTGATTTTCTTTTCATTCAATAGAGCCTCACTGTACCTTTTAGAAGGTCATTCTTTATATTTTTAATATTATGTAACTCATTTTTAATTATTCTGTTTAATTTACCTTTATCTACCGTTTGATTTATAATTACAAAAGTTTTCTTAGGATCTATCAATTCTCTCCCGTTCTGACTTACTAAGAATACCCTTGATTTAGCACCTAACTCTTTGTATATTCTCTCTGCAATTCTTCTAGCTGATATATTATAAAGTTTACCCACATGATACACCGGATTCTTTCCACACGCACCTTCTATACTCATTGGATTACATGGAGTTATTAGACCATTAATTCTGTTCCCACGTCCCACAAGTCCTTCATCACCACTTTCACAAGATGATCCTATAGCAGTTAGATATATATCATATTTTTCATATCTGTCCTTAGTGTTTATATCTATAATAACATCAAAATCTTCTTTTATATTTTCGAGCAAAGATTCTACATCTGTTTTAATTTTTGCTTTATTCTTTTTGTAAATCTCTAAATCAGCTACGTAATCTGCAATCTGCGGAACACATAAGGTTATATGAAGATTTTTTCCGTTTCTAGAACCCATTATTTTTATATCACTACCAATACAAGGATTTTCTTTTCTGTAACTTTTTGAATTGAGCATTTCTTCTATTGTAAGTATTATTCTTTCAGTTTTTGTTAATGGGTAGTATCCAACACCCAGGGATGTATCATTTGAACCAAGAAATTTTAATTCCTTTAAATCCTCCAAACCTCTTGGTGAAAACATAAACTTTCTCGTTTCTTCCTTTTTGTCTAGATTTCCTTCTATTTTTCCAGGACTACTTGCAGTGCTTAAATTAAATAACATCTTAATATCTTTTTCTTTATTTATGTTAGGAAAATGTCTTGTAAAAAAGTTTTTTGATATTCTTTCAATCATTTTTTCAACGTCAATTTGTTGATTACCAAAACTTGCAGAGGCCCTCCCATTTATCAAAACTCTTAATGGTTTTGTTATGTAACCTTTTCCAAATTCAACATGAGATTCTCCACCTAATATCCCTATTTTGTCGAAATTATGATGAAGAATTGCTCCAAATTTACTTAGTGTATATCTCGAATACACTCTTGAAATTTCCTCTGCTAATGCGTCACTTAAAGTATCGGGATGCCCTACACCTTTTCTTTCTACTACTTCAAATAGGGATTCTGGCATATCTTCAATAGACACATAAATATCTTCCATGTTCCTTTGTAAATATGACCACCTATTTTAAATATATCGATAATTGAAGATTTAAAAAAAGTCTGTTTTAATGTTTCACAACGGTCGTTTTCGCCATTTTCTCTCTTAATTATTTGCAATATTTCAAATAATTCAATAAGGTTCAATGCCCAAATATTCTTCCACTCTGCGTTTGAACTCCTTGAATTTCTCTGTTTTTGGATAAAGTTTTAGCATACGGCAGGCGAGGTAGAAAGATATATACCATCCTTTTTCCGCTGGCCAAAATAAGCAACTGTATACATCCGAGTTAGTAGGTTTACCTCCATAAATTATTTTTCCTTTTGGCATAGTATCTCCTATAGATTTAGAAAAATCTTCTACTGATTTTTCATTGCTATACTTTTCTAAATAATTATGTAATGACTCAAGTATATCACAAATATTAGATTTTACAGAATTATGCAATTTATTAAATCCATTTAGATTATTATATCTTATGTAAATTGAACTATTCATATTTAATTGTGAAATATCTTTTTTAGATAAACCAATTAAAAAGGGTACAGCATTTCTTATCTTACTTACACTTTCATCTAATATCCAAATATAATTCATATTTTATTATACACCTCATTAAATTGTTTGCTGAATTCTTCATAATATTTCATTATTTCATCGTCTGTAAGTTCCTTTATTACCCTAATCTTTTGTAGTTAAGATTTTATCCAACAACCACAGAGTCCCATATCAAAGGCTCTCTGCTTTCTAGGTAATATTTATACATAAGATTGAAACTCCTCCACTCCTCTTCTGTCAGAACCTTTTTGACTTTGTTTATGTCTTTGCCCGCTTCTGCCAACAGCTCATCTATCATCTTGGACATCTCTTCCTGGCATTTGTTTCTGTAATTATCCCATATTTCCTTGGTTTTGAACATGTGCACCATAGTTTTGTCTACAGATGCGCTTTCTATTTCACGCACTTTTTTACGTATAATTAGCTCTTTTTCTGTGAGACTCTTTTCCAATGTTTCCCGTTTCTTTGATTCCTTTTCCCTCTCTTCGGCACGTTTTTTACTCGCTGCCCTCTCCTCCTTTTCGCGCTGCAGCGCTTTCTTTCTTTGTTCAGGTGACATTCGTGCGAGTTCTTGTTGTCTACGTTTCCTTTCCGCCTCTATATCGTTTCTTAGGTCTTTTAGTAATTTCTGTCTTTTTTTTTCAAATTCTTTTTCGTCAAACAATATCTTTCACCTTCTCATAAATTTTGGATAATGTTTTTGCACTTTCTATTTCGTTTATTATCTTACCAGAGATTTCAGATTTTGGTAATTTCGACATGAAAGACTCCATAATCTCCGCCCCTTCTTTTCCCTTCACAACCAACCACTCAGCTAACAAAGGAATTTTAGAATTATAAACTGCACCGT
>CAYMQE010000019.1:0-11496 GCA_964392695.1 Candidatus Woesearchaeota archaeon
GCGACAAGAGGGCGGCAGAGGACATGCAGAATATAGTTGGAAATGCTGTTAAACAATTATCTTTATTCCACTCAAAAAAAGTGGTTCTAGTAGACGAAGCGGATGGAATGCACGGCAATTACGATCGCGGCGGCGTTTTAGAATTGGCGAAAATAGTTGAGGTAACATCAACTCCTGTAATATTGACATGCAATGACGTCTGGAAGCAGAGTCTTAGCGGGTTGAGAGCTAAGTGCAAATTGCTTGAATTCAAACAGCGGGGCAAATCAGAGATTATCTCTATCCTTAAGCAGGCGTGCGACAAATACGGAATTTTGCACGACTTAAATTCGCTTTCGCTCATTGCAGAAAAATCGCAGGGCGATGTAAGAGCTGCGTTCAATGATTTACAACTTGCAATTAAAGATAATGCTGTTGACATGGCATTCGTTGAAAGTATGGAAAAAAGAATTACAGAGAAGGACATATTTGAAGGCATGCAAAAAATATTCAGAAGCAGCGACATTCTTGAAGTTATTGACGTACCAGATCATCTGAATATGGAGCTTCCGGAATTATTCATGTGGCTGTCTGAGAATATTCCCAATGAAATAACTGACAAGAATAAAATGTCAGATGCGTTCGGATATTTGTCCAAGGCAGATATTGCTCTTGGAAGAATAATGAAGCAGCAATATTATCACTTGTTCTGGCACGCTAAATTAATTTCAATGCTCGGCGTGAATCTGGCGAACAAAGGCAAAGTTGGCTGGTCAAAATACTCGCGCCCTGTGCGCCTGCTGAAAATATGGAATACAGCAGGCAAACGTGCGCTGAGAAAATCAATAATGCACAAGGTTGCAAGTGAATGCCACGCAGGTACAAAGAAGTGCGGTTCTTATCTGCCTCTTTTGAAAAAAAAGAAAAAAAACGGAGGAATAGACGAAAACAGATTTGATGAGAAGGAATTGGAGCTCTTAAGAAACTGATTTAAATTTGCGCAGTTTAATTTCCGCTATGGCTGACGGAACTAAAAGTATAAAGAGAAGGCTTCTTGATTTAATCCGCATAAACAAAAGAACCAGCAAAGCAATAAAGAGAGTTGACAGCGAAATAGATAAGATAAAAGCAAAAGAGGATATGTTTTTGCAGGAACGCGACAAGAAAATAAACAGTCTTCACAGGCAGGAAAGAATTATAATTCGTCTGGCGAAAAAATTGTCGTTTTTGAAAGGCAAGGGAAAATCCTAAATTATTTTTCCTTCAATATTTGTATTCTTTGATTTTGCGTCTACTGTGGCAATTGTTATCTCTTTATTCATGTTGTACGGATTCTGAATAAATTCTGCAAAGTTTCTGACGCTGTCCCATCTCGTAAGATTTGTATATTCCTCAAAGAACAGGTGGAACTCGCTCTTTTTTGAAGGTGTTAGGGCTATTGTTATCCTGTCCAAAACAATTTGCGCGCTTCTATTTGATGGTACTATCTCAGCGCTTGACATTACCATTGCCATCAGCGTGTTGTTGTTTCTCTTTCCGACCCAGTTTATTGTGGTTCCAGTGAAGTTTGTCTTGTCTATTGTATATAATCCAACATAAGCATCTTCGTCTATTTCGTCATTTACAGCATAGAAACTGTTGTCCTGGGTGTTGTTGACTCTCCAGAACGGCCCGGTTGTTATATCATTCTGCGTCAAATTGCTTGCTTCTGCTTCAACTGTGATAAACTTTTGATAAGCGAATATATTGAAATAGTAAACAACCTGCGGTGTTGTATTGCCTATTGCTCTTACACGCGCTCTTACAGGTCCGCTTTCAAGGATTTCAAAACTTGTCAGCGTGGTATTTGAAGTTGACGCGACGTTGGATGAATTGCCAAAATCTGTGAGCCATTTATCATCTGAAGCGAACCAGTTCGGCCCGTTTTTGAAGCTGAAGTTGTAGTTGTCAAAATCCCACGATAGGAAAGTGTTGTTTACTTGGAACAAATTTTTATTGATAGACAAATCTGTTGTAAAATTCAGCGGGTTTCTATATTCATCTTTGTCGTAATAAATATAGTATCTCTTGGACTTCTCTATGTTGTCTCTAAACATCAAGTCTAGTTTAGGCGCATCGTAGTCTATGAAATGGCTGTAATTGGTAGCCAAAGCGTAGGACACATTTCCATTTAAAGTTATTTCTACGTCTCCGTTCGTTTGGTACTCAAGGAAATAGTCCTGGCCGTTTTTGTACTGCTTCACCGGCACAATGAAGTTGTAAGTTGTTCCTGATGTAATAGTATTATTCTCTAATAAAATATCGCCGTCTAAAGTTTTTATTCGTGCGTTTGCATTTGAGCTTAGCGCCTTTACGCTGATGTTCACCTGTGTTGAATTTTCTAAGGCGTGGAAATACAGCGGTTCAATCGTGTCTGTGGCTTTGCATCTTAATCTTTGATTGTAAAGCACAGTGTACGGCAGTGTGGTGCTGACCTGGAAATATTTATCGTCTGTTCTATTTATGGCTATTTTGTAAAATCCTTTAATTGTTGATGCATCAACTAAATAGCTTGTTGTAGCGCTTAATGTTACATTGCACACTATGCACGTGCCATTAGGATACTCTATTGATGTGTTAAATGTATTTGCAGTGTCTAAAGTTATTGTCGCTGTGAAATTCCTGCCGTCTGGGTTGAATGTATAGTATGTATAATTATTGTAATTCGTGCTTACCGGGTTCTGACAGTAGACATTGAAAGATGATGTCTGGTTCGCAGAAATTATTTGTGTAGCTAGAATATTTGCCGCATCGTCTGACACGAACAAGGAATTGTAATCAACATTCTTTTCTAAATATGCAGAAAATTTGACAGGGTAATTGAATGCGCTTACAGGCGCAAACAACTGCATAATTTTTCTGTAATTTGGCAGAAAGGTTCCATTGTACCAGTCTTTTTGGTTCCGATATGTTTGCGTTATCTCATTGCTTGCAATGTCTATTGAAATTGTGTAACCTATTGTAGACAATCCGCTTTTCAAAGAATTTTTTAAGTTGGCTGTATAAGTTGAATAGCTTTCTGGACCGTATACTTGGCTTATATTCGTGAGGTTGTAGTAATTCTGGAGTTCAGTCCAATCTTTTCTATGCGGGTAAATTGTGTACGAATATTCAACAGTCTGCGCAGTCAATATTGTGTTGTTCAGTAAAATTAATTCTGATGATTTGTTTGTAGCTGAAGATGTTCTTTTAAAGGATGCGAATTTGGATTCATTATGTATTATCAAGCTAACGCCTGCCTGCGAATAGCTGTAGTCCGCCCACGCTCCAGGTCTGTCGTTGTACGCCTCGTAAGTTCCTGTTCCTGTTGTGTCATTGTCCTTGTAAGTGTCAATGTTCGTGGCGTCTATTGCAATTTTTGCTATTAAAGTGTTATTTGGCCCTGCTTGGCAGTTTATATTGTCGGTCCATCTTATCTTTTCGTTTATTTTTATTCTGTCTGAATAGTATAGTTGGTCCTGTGTGTAAAATTCTCTTCCTGACAGAATTGTGTGGTTGCCTGTTATTCGTAACGCCAAAAGATTAGAAGTATTTTGAAGAACAGTTATCAGAGGAGTTGTGTCGTTCTCCTGCATATATTTGGTGCCGTTGCATATGAACATTGATTGTATGCGGTAGCCACCCTCTTGATTGTAGACTAAATTATCAACTATGTTCTTTGCAGTTATTGATATAATTGCGCCACCGAGGCTTTTGTTGAGCACTGCCTGATAGTTCTGCGTGTTTATAGTTATGTTTGTGGCAAATTCATCCATCCTTATGTTTGCTGTGTCAGACTCTCCTCTGTCAAGTATATCTGTGTCTGATTCTTTATTGTAGTATAGATAGAGTGTTTTCTTTTCGCCTCGGTCTATTGCGGTCTGGAAGGTAATATCGCCGACGCGTCCGCTTTCATTCGTCCAGTACACATTATATGGCATCCTTGCATTTCCGTCAATCAACCTTACAGATGAAGTGTCTATATCGTCAGGGAAATCAACATTCACAGCGTAGTTTATGAAATTTGATTCTGAATTTTTCGTTTCATTTAGGACTATTTTTATTCTCTCTTTATAATATGGATTCCACCATGTTGAGTAGCTGCTTTTGAGCAGGTTGTTTATTGACTTCTGCACTATGTTCACAGAGTTCAGCAAATTTTCTTCATTGTAAAATGCGTCATAGCTTATGTCCTCTGGTATCTCAAGATAAGCTACTATAGCGGTTAATGCTATAGCTATAAAAACAGTTGCTACAACGAAAAACTGTCCTTTAGTTGACAAACCAGACAAACAACCTCACCTTTCCAATATTTTCTTCAACCGGAATTATTTTCGTGCTTGAATATACGCGGGCCGAAGGAAGCTTTGTATACAATGGAAATTCGCCGCCTTTGACAGTATTTTCTGAGAGTGAAATTGTTACATTTGTCTTATTCGCTAAAGTCATGCTTGAATTGTAGCTATTCAGTTTTTTTGTGTTTATAGAATATGTGGCGAATAGCTCTTTCTTTTTTGATGCATTAAGCGTTGTTGTAAGTAAAACATCAGCGCGCGTTGATGCCTCAGCCTTTAATTTCAAAGTCTTTATGTAAGTGTCCTCTCTTTTATTTGTTAAAGCAACTATCCTGCCGTTGAATGTGTTGTTGAATGTTGTGCTGTTAAATGCATAGAATAAATAGCCGTGCGCAACATCTCCAGATTTTAGGAATGGTATTTTTACAGTTACATTTGCGCTGAGATTGAACCACCCGTTTGAAATATTTTTTATATTGTCCACCTGCAGATCCAATTCTTCATTGTTTAGGAAAAAACTCAGACTGTCATTCAAAACACCGTAGGTTGACGGCACCTGCACGTCTGTATTCATCAGCGTTATATTTTCATTCAACATATTAGTAGTTAAGTTATTTTCAAATGAAACTGGTGTTACATACCATACCCATAGAACGTTCTTGTCCATTAGTTCGCTCTCTGCAGTCATAAATATTGAATTCTTGTCCACATTCTTTGGGAAGTTGTAGGTAAATCCGAATTCGTCTTTTTCTCTTGTTGCTCCGCTTATGTCTTCAATGCTTATCTTAGTGGAAATATCAGCTTCTATTTTGTGCGTTGTTCTTACGGGCAGAAGATAAGTCGCGTGCGAATCAAGGCTTTTTATGTCGTATTCTTTTAGATATTCTTCTAAAACACTGCTGTCGTAAAGCAAATCTAAAATATCATTAGCTTTGTAAGTTGGATTGGGCCTCAATTCAAATGTTGGTGTATAAGCGCGCTCTGACATGAATCTAAGCAGAGTTATGATTATAACAGTTGACAGCAGAACCTCCATTGTTCTTATGAAAGCTTTTTTATTCATGTGCAGACCCCTCCACGCTTCCACCCTTCCACTCTTTATTCATCGCAACCACCACGTCTCCATATCTATTTTTACAGCTATCTTGGTTCCATTGTAAATCATGAGCGAGTTGCCTATTATTTCAGAGTGTTCGCCTAACTTTCCAGATCTGCAGGAATTGTTCATAGGAACTGCGCCGATTTTTATCTTATCTTTGTTGATGCCGTTTGCCGTGCTTATGAAAACCATGAACACATCTTTTTTTGTAGCAGGATCAGTTTTTATTTCAAATTCATCCAAATCATTCGCAAAAGTTGTGTTTATTGTTACAATATTGTTTTTGAATGAGTCTCTGCTTAAATTGTAGAAATCCCCGCCTTCTGCTGTGCTTTTCTTTACAACAATTGGATTTGTGTCCTCGGGATATACGAATTCCAATTTGACATTATAGCTTGTGGAATTGCTTCCTGCAAGAATTTCAAGATTCTTGTTTTTTCTTAGTAGTATGATCTCTCCGCTTGTTGTTTCAGGGCTTGTTGTTTTTTCATCTTTTGCAGGAAGAGTAAAACCAAGTGCGGTATACGTAACTTTGGTTCCCTGCAAAAGAGTCACATTCACGTTGCACAGACTGGCAAAATTTTCAGAGTTAAAAACATCAGGAACGCCGAGTTCATAGGCAAGGAGCACCTGCTTCTGTTCTATATCGTAGTCTAGGAAATTTACATAAGGATTTATTAAATCTATAACAAACTCTATCAGAAAAAATATGAATATAGCAAACAGGACGTATGATATAAGTATATCTAGATCCACCTGTCCTTTACTGGACGGTGACGCCAATAATTTCAAATATTCTGTTTTTGCCATGGGTAGCTATCACTTCTATATTATACTCTCCTTCTGCATCCGGGGCTGCTATCTCAGTTGCGAAATCTCCATTGCTATTTGTAATTGCGATTACAGTCTCGTTCACGAGAGTTATATTAACATTAACATCTACTATGTTTATATTTTCCCTTTCAAAATGACCTATTATCTGTATTAATTCGCCGGTTGATACAAGATTTTCTCCAGCGTTTATCGAGAGTGTGTATTTTGCAGGATAAATGAAGACCATATAGGCAAGCAGGCCTATAATCATCATAATACCCGAGTGTTTTACTCCAGCGCCTATTTTCCCTTCTCTTGTCTCGCCGGCTACCATACCATTTGCTATTGATTGTATAATTATCGTCAGGAAAAAGAGCAGTCTAAAATAATCCGCATCTGGAAGGTTTTCACCGCTTAAAAATTGCGAGCCCAGCCCCTCTGTGTTTCTCTGAGCAGAGAGCAGAGGCATGAATATGCCGAATAGGCCGATGATTATACCGACAAATATTACTTGAATTACGTACATTATAGCTGTCTGTTGCGAAAGTATGGAATTTCTGTCTTTTTCTATGTTAATTAATTCTGTTGTAGATCTTGCTATTGCTTCCATTGTGTTTGCTATATCTCCACCAGAATAATACGCTTCCATCAGTATAGACAATCCTCTTTGTATGTGATCAGATTCTGTTGTTCTTCTTTTGAAAAAGTCCATTGCTTCTGGGAACGGCACACCCCATGTCAGAAGATTGTTCAATTTTCTTATTTCAGTATTCAAGTCAGCGTAGTCGCTCTTTGCTGCATTGCTTATTGTTTGAGGTATAGTCATGCCCGCTCTTTTTCCCTCTGCAAGGCTTCTAAGAAAATCTGGAAAGCGCAGCTCCATTCTCTTTATTCTGTGAAACGCTATATACTCGTGAATCATATACGGAAATATTGTTATTACGAGTCCGATGACAGCTGCATAAGCTATGTTCAGCGGATCAATTCCGATGAGATAGACGAATGATCCTGAAATTAGCAAAGCTAAAATTATTGATGCAAAAAGCAGTTTTTCACTTGTTTTCATTCTTATACCTCAGTAGGCGATATTGTTTTCAGCATTATTATGTAAACAGCTGATATAAATGGAAGTCCTATGACAACGAGCATCATTTGTACAAGTTGAAGCTGTTTGGCGAATCCGCCTACCATAGACATTATAGTTGTAAGCACTAAAGTGAATACAGTTCCGACCATAATTAGAGTTATATACATTTCAAGGTAAAGAGACAGTATTCTCGTGAATTCTTCAAGCCTTCTCTTATAGTCAGTCAGAAGATTTTTTGATCTTTCATTCAAGTAAATTAATATGTCTCCGCCTGTAAGTATGGAGCTTCTTAATCCCCATAGTAAATCATTTAGATCTTTAGATGGGGTTAACTTTACAGATTTTTCTATTGCTTCTGGAACGTCCATCCCGAATACTTCTATGTCTCTTGATATCCTTTCAGAAACGCGGGATACTTCTCCAAGATCATGGAAGTTTCCTATTATCTTGAACATTTTGTCTATGCTGACGCCAGTTCCTCCTATTGTCGCCATATAAGTAGCTGCGAAATACAATGAGTTTTCAATTTTTCTTTTTCTTGTTTCACCCAACTGGCTGGGGTATATTATGAATGCTATGATTACAATAGTTATTATAACAACTGTAAGAAAAGTTGAGCCTAATACTGACAGCGTCAAATCGCGAAGCACAAAGAAAAAGGCGAAAATTGTGAAAGTAGCAGTTGCGAATCCTACAAGAAGGCATGTCATCAATATAGCAGAGGTATATTCTTCTATTGTATATGGCAGGAAGGCCTTTTTCAACGAATCTTCCATATCTGCTATTAGAAAAGAAAGATGTCTGCTTAGTCTTCTAAATACTCTGTGAGACATTTCTATATAGCCCAAATTATGTCACCAGTTCCATTGCTTCCTCTGGGTTTGCATAGTATAGAGATATGTATTTAGCAACTTCTCTATAGTCAAGAATATTTTTAGCCTGCAGCCATTTGAGCAATTTTGTTCTGTTTTCTATATCTTGTATAAGCCTGTCTATTGAATAAGCCATTTTAGTTTTTATTTTTTCCAGCAGAACAGATCTGAGCATTTCAAATTCATCTTTGTCAGGGTTCCATTTGAAAGAAATATTTGTTTTCAATTCTCCAGTCTTGTAGTCATAGCCTATTATTTCTACGACTTCCGATACGCGCCTGACATAGGCATTCTCTTTTCTCGTTGTTATAATAAACACAATAAGGTCAAGTGTGTCCAGCATTGCCTTTGGCAGGTCTATGGGTTTAGTAGTCAGTCTGTCTATAACCGACGGCAGGTTGTCTGCGTGAAGCGTTCCCATTCCTGCGTGTCCTGTGTTATGCAGGAATATTCCTCCGAAACCGCCAAGATAATTCTGAGGGCCTGGAACATTGAAGTCGTATACTTTTACAGGTTGTTCCAACTCCAGCTTATTTATGCTTTTTATCTTATCTAAATAGAAGCTGGAAACAGCGGGCTTCACATTTTTTACTTCCATTCTCTTTCCAACCGGCTTTGCGTATTTCATAAATTCCGCCTGCTCCCACTGCTTGTAGAATGATATTTCATAGACATTTTTTCTTTTTGACGCTGTTGATACTATCCCGTAAACAAGCAATAGTCTAATTACACCGTCTGCCAATTCTTTTGAAATAGTAGAATAAGTGAATCCCTTTTCTCTTACATTCCCGTCGCCGGCATAAAGTGCTGATAGAACTTGTCCTATTTTTTCTTTGCTAAGGCCGAAGACAAAATCCGGCACTTTTTTATTTTTTGAACCTATGTTGCAGTATTGCTTTAGCAATTCAAAAATTATTTTATGATTAAATCTTAGTTCTGTGCATTCGCCGAAGCCTTTTGTTATTCTTTCTGTTGGATTTTTTCCAGCTACAATATTTATGCAATGTCTCATGTCATCTAAAATTTCCTCATTTTTATTGTACAATGCTATAGAGTTATTTTTCCTCGCTGTGTTTAAGCTTCCTTCAGAAATATAATATCCAATCAGTCGCAGTAATTCTTGGGATATCCTTAAATTGCCATTCATTGATTCGCTTTTTCTGTCAAACTTGACGGCGATAGCCTGCAAATTATAATTTATTTCAGCCGTTTTCATTAAATCATTAAAAGCACGAGCATCTAAAGCAGATGGCTTATTTTCAGCAAAGTTTGCATAATAGTCTGATATGCTTTTTACTTTGCATATTTCAGACGCGGATTCGTAGCCTAGTTTATCTACCGCCCTTTTAATTAAATCCGGCGCGAATACTCTTATTCCTTCCAATTCTGTCAGATTTAATTCTCCCAAATCATTGTAGCCACTTGGCAGTATACCAGGTATCACAATTTCATCACCGATAGCTAATTCATCGCATACAATCCCTGCAATCTTTCCATCTTTTATGGTCAAGAGCGAGTGATTTGGTGTAACTGTTACCTCTCTGCCTCTTTTTGTTTTTATTTTCAAGAATTGTGTTCTCGGCGTGTGCTCTACAAGCTCCTTTATGTTATGCAGTGCGACTCCGGGATTTTCTGTTATAGAAAAAGTTTTTTCAAAATTTTTTATTTCATTTATTGGAGTCGTTCTCGTGCTTCCATTTTTGTCTATGAATATAACGCTCTCGCCGTGTGGTATTGACGCCATACCTTGGAACATGACATATGCTTCCTCTCCACGTACCTCGCCTACTATTACAAAATCAGGACGCTGACGCAGTGCTGTTTTCAACAGAGAGAACATGCTAACCTCGCCATACTTCATCGCACCGTAGCCCGATCTTGATACTTCCGGCACCCAGTTTGGGTGGGGTAGTCTGAGTTCTGGTGTGTCCTCTATTGATACTATTTTCAGCTCCGGCTTTATGAACAAACTTAACGCATTCAGAAAAGTTGTCTTTCCTGTTGCAGTGCTTCCGCCTATAAGCACAGACAGTCTATTTTCCATTGCTATCCATAAATAAGCGAATAGTTCTGCTGAGCACGTTCCATAATTCATTAAATGCACCGGCGTCATCGGCTTGCTTGTGAATTTTCGTATTGTAAAGTTGCTTCCTCTTCTTGCTATGTCAGTTCCTATTGTTGCCTGTATACGCGAGCCATCCGGCAGTGAAGCATCAAGCAGTGGTTCTGCTATAGTAAGCGTCTTTCCGGATTTTTGCGCCAGTCTTAAAACGAAAGAGTCCAATTCTTCTTTTGATTTGAAAGTTATATTTGTTCTCATCTGGCTGTACTTTGGATTTCTGTGATAGATGAAAATTGGTATATCAATTCCATCGCAGCTTATATCCTCTATATTCTCATCGTGCATCAGAGCTTCTATTTTTCCCAATCCCATGAAATCCCGATAAATGTAATATTGCATTCTTACTTTCTGCTCTTCTGTTAATTTATATCCAAGTTCGTCTATTATTGTATAAAATTTCTGTATCAAAAAATTGAATGCCTTCTCTGTTCTTATTTTGCTGAAGTCAATATCTAACTTGTCCTGCAATAAGTCTTTCACTTCAAGCAGAATAGCTTCTTCTTTTTTGTTGAGCAATGGCTCCTGAAGAATGTATCTTAATGAGTTTATGCTTTGGTCCCACACTATGTTTGCCCAGACCATAACAGTTTCTGCGCCTTTGTAATTTATTGTTACAAGCGGAAATTTTTCATTTACCTGCTGCAGTTCGCTTATAGGCGCTTTTATTGTTTCTGTTTTGTGCGGTCTGTCTTTTAAGCCTGCCAAAGGGATGCCTATCTCCTCTTTTTCTTCCATAGGCTGCGGCATTATTTCTTTTTTGGGTTCTTCTTTTATAATTGGTTGTTCTATCTCTTCTTCCGCAGGCGGTGTTTCTTTAACTCTTTGAGCTCTTGAAATGTGTTTGCCTATTCTCTTTAGAAACCCCATAAGGGACTATATTACTCTAAAGTTTATATTATATTCGTTGGTCGAGAAAGTTCCCTGCGATTGCTCCGTTGACGTCAAAAATATAGTATGTTCTCCGCCGCCAACAAGGCAGTTTGAATCGCAATTCAGCACTATCTTGTTTGTGTTTCCTGTATTCTGATCCTGCAGAGGCCTGTAAACTATTTTGAATGTTACAAAGTATTCACTTTTCGCTGCGCGTGATTTTGCTATAATTATTCCTTCAGGGTCTTCAGTTCCTAACTCTCCTGTCTTTAATGTCTGCCTTCCTGTGAAGGATGCAATGTTGCCTGTTGTATTTATGTGGAATACTTTGAAATTTGTTC